>JAEEVI010000072.1 GCA_016287035.1 Bacillota bacterium | reverse complement strand
GATGACCCAGAGGATATTGAGCGAGCGCGTTACCGTGAAAGGCTCCGTAAAATCGAGCTTCGTACGGTCGGTCAGATAAATGAAACAGACGGCCAGGAACACGAGGAGCCTGAACGAGAATCTGACGATATATGACCTGAACATCTTAGTCGCGTCTCGCATATCTTTCAGTCCTTTTCAAGAATAAATCCATTTTACCATAATTATTATGGAATATACCGAATAAACGGACAAAAAGAAAACTATTCAATATTGAAAGAGTGACGTTAAATTAGTAAAATTATATCGTACGCGAATAGTGTTCTAAACTTTTCATGCGCGATATGAAAGGTTTATCTTTGTTCATAGCAGAAAGGATAGGAATAAGAAATGGACTATGCACAGGAATCATTAAAGCTCCACGAAAGAGTCAAAGGAAAGATCGAGATCGTTACCCGTGTTAAGGTTGACAGCAAGGAAGCTCTTGCTCTTGCCTATACTCCCGGTGTTGCACAGCCCTGCCTTGAGATCCAGAAGGATATCAACAAGAGCTACGATCTTACCCGCCGCTGGAATACGGTAGCAGTCGTTACCAACGGTACCGCGGTACTCGGTCTCGGCGACATCGGTCCCGAAGCCGGCATGCCCGTAATGGAAGGCAAGTGCGTTCTCTTCAAGGCCCTCGGCGACGTAGACGCTATTCCTATCTGCGTTCGCAGCAAGGACGTCGACGAAGTCGTAAAGGCAGTCTCCCTCATCTCCGGATCCTTCGGCGGCATCAACCTCGAGGACATCGGCGCTCCCGCCTGCTTCGACATCGAGGATAAGCTCATCGAGGCCTGCGACATCCCCATCTTCCACGACGACCAGCACGGCACCGCCGTCATCACTCTGGCGGGCGTCATCAACGCTCTCAAGCTCGTAGGAAAGAAGCTCGAGGACGTCAAGATCGTCACCAGCGGCGCTGGCGCTGCCGGCACTGCCATCATCAAGCTCCTCATGAGCATGGGCCTCAAGAACGTAATCATGACCGACAGGACCGGCGCTATCTACGAAGGTCGCCCGGGCCTCAACAGGTTCAAGGAAGAGATGGCCAAGAAGACCAACTTCAACAAGGAGAAGGGCACTCTCGCAGAGGTCATCAAGGGCGCGGACGTATTCATCGGCGTTTCCGCTCCCGGAACTCTCACTCAGGACATGGTCCGCAGCATGGCAAAGGATCCTATCATCTTCGCCTGCGCGAACCCGACTCCGGAGATATTCCCCGATGAAGCGAAGGCTGCAGGCGCAGCGGTAGTTGCTACCGGCCGCAGCGACTTCCCCAACCAGGTAAACAACGTTCTCTGCTTCCCCGGACTCTTCCGCGGCGCGCTCGACTGCAGAGCAAGCAAGATCACCCAGAACATGAAGGTCGCGGCTGCTTACGCTATCGCCGGCATGGTAGACGAGAAGGATCTCTCCGCTGACAGGATCCTGCCCGACGCATTCGACCTCCGCGTTAAGGACGCTGTAGCGACTGCTGTCGCCGAAGCTGCGAGAAAAGACGGCGTAGCGCGCATTTAAGACGTAAAGGAGATCATACATGAAGAACGCAATTGGGCGCGAGGTGCCCGAATTCATCGAAGGTTACGGTCCTGTCAGACAGTTCAAGGGCGCGGACGGCTACAAGGGGACTCCCAGCAAGGCTGATATAACCCCCAAGCATAAGCCCGCTACCACTACGGGCAACAAGCTCTATACGGATCTCGACGCTCTGCTCGACAAGCTCGACCTTCACGACGGAATGACGATCTCGTTCCATCACCACCTCCGCAACGGCGATTACGTGACGAACATGGTAATGCTCGCGATCGCCAAGAGAGGCATCAAGGACATCCATCTTGCACCCACGGGACTGTTCGGCTGCCACGATCCCCTCGTTCCTCTCATCGAGGACGGCACGATCACGCAGATCTCCGTAAGCACGTTCGGCCCCGGCGGCATCGCCAAGGCGATATCCGCAGGAAAGCTCAAGAAGCCGGCCGTAATGCGTTCCCACGGCGGACGTCCGAGAGCGATCGAGGACGGCGAGCTGCACATCGACCTCACGTTCGTAGCGGCTCCTGCCTGCGACAAGGAAGGAAACCTCAACGGAAGCCACGGCCCCAGCGCGTGCGGCTGCCTGTCCTACATCTATGCCGATACCGAGTACGCGGACTGCGTAGTAGCCGTAACGGACAACCTCGTGGATTATCCCTGCCAGAGGGTGGAGATAACCGAGGACCACATCGACTACGTCCTCAAGGTCGACGCCCTCGGCGATCCCAACGGCATCGCTAGCGGCGCGATGAAGGTCACGGAAGATCCCGCGCGTCTCGCTGTAGCGGAGAGGGCCGCTCAGGTCATCGACGCTGCCGGCTACATCAAGGACGGCATGAGCTTCCAGACCGGCGTAGGCGCTATAAGCCTCGCGGTAGCCGACAAGGTCCGCACGAAGATGCGCGACAAGAAGGTAAAGGGCTCCTTCGGCTCCGGCGGTATCTCCGGATTCCTCACCGACATGCTCGAAGAGGGTCTGTTCGATCACCTCTGGGACGTTCAGAGCTTCGATACCCACGCGATCAAGAACCTGTCCTGGGACGACCGCCACTGGATAATGAGCGGCAGCAAGTACGGCAACCCCGAAAGAGACGACGCCGTAGTCAACGGACTCGACGTAATGATCCTCGGCACGTTCGAGATCGACGTCGACTTCAACTGCAACGTCATCACAGGCTCCAACGGCGTCATCATGAGCTCCCACGGCGGCAACCCCGATACGGCTGCCGGCAGCAAGATCTGCATCATCGTCAGCGACCTCATGAAGAAGGGCCCGCGCTGCCTCGTAAAGAAGGCCTGCACGACCGTATCCACGCCGGGCGAATCGATAGACGTCCTCGTAACGGATAAGGGCATCGCCGTCAATCCGAGAAGGACCGATATCATCGAAGCCTGCAAGAAGGCCGATCTGCCCCTCATCGACATCGCTGAGCTGCAGAAGATGGGCGAAGAACTCGGAGCCATCGACGACAATCCTCAGTTCACCGACCGCATCGTAGGCGTCGTAGAGTACAGGGACGGAAGCGTCATAGACGTCGTCCGCCAGCTCGCGCCTAAGGAAGCGTAAGTCAGATCAAAGACCAGAAGAGCCGGTCCGAAAGGGTCGGCTCTTTCTTTTTTGCGAGCCCGGTCCGAAATGCCGAGGAGTTTTTGATTTTATCCCTTGACTGAAACTATTGAAAAAGATATAGTTTAATAGTAAATAGTTTCATTAAGTGATTCGAAAGGGCAGAATATGAAAGAAAACAAGAGCATCGAAAGATTCTGGAGACTTATGCCGCGCCTGTATTATTCAACGAGAGTGTTCGTTTTGAAGGGCGGCAGCGAGGTCGGCATGAAGGAGAGCATGCCGCGGTTCCTGGATTACGTATATCTGAACGACGGCTGCATACAAAGAGAGATCTGCGAAGAGTTCTCGACGAATGCGTCGACAGTCAGCAAATGCCTTACCACGCTCGCAAAGGAAGGCTTCGTGCACCGCAGGCGCAGCTCTCAGAGCGCGCGCGAGGTGAACGTATATATCACCGACAAGGGCAGGGAGACGGAGCAGCGGATGTGGAAGGTATATGAAGATATGGAGGATATTATATTTCAGGGATTTTCGAAAAAGGAAAAGGAACAGTTCGTAAGCTGTATGCTGCGCCTTACGCAGAACATGATGGCTTACAATAAAGAGCAGATCGACTGAGCCGTTAGCGCTCGCCTGATAAGCATAAATAACTTCCGGCGAAATATTTGCCGGAAGTTTTTTTTAAATCCAATTATCCGCTTGACAAACGTTTCTCGATGTACTATTTTTAAATCAACAGTTGAATAAGAAACAATCCAACTGTGGACAATCAAAGAAGGAACGATAAAACAGATCTCAAAAAGGAGGAATAGTACATGGTAATACTTAGTTTTATCGGAATCATTCTTGCGCTGATCATAATCATAGGAGGATCTATCAAAGGATATTCTCTGATACTCGTATCCTCACTTGCAGCGCTTGTATGTTCGTTGCTTGGAGCTTTCGCGACCGTCTCGATAGAGGGCGGCGGCTTCTGGCAGATCTTCTTCGACGGATACGCGATCTCTTATATGAAGGGCGTCGCGGACATCATCATTGCGATGTTCCCGCTGTTCCTCGCCGGCAACATGTTCGGCAAGCTTCTGGAGATGACCGGTCTTCCTCTCTCCATCGCGAATTCCGTGTTTGCCAAGTTCGGTGACAAGGGCGTCGTAACGGCGGTCTTCATCGCGACCCTGATCCTGTCTATCGCAGGCGTCAATGTATTCGTTATCATCTTTACCATGTTCGCGCTTGCCTCTGCCTTTTACAAAAAAGCAGGTCTACCGCGGAGCCTCATTCCAATCAACATCCTTTCCGCAGCTGTCACAGAGCAGTGCCTGCCCGGAGTACCGACCTTCAACCTGATCATTCCCGCCGAGGCTCTCGGTGTAAAGCCGTCCTCCGGCTTCGTGATCGGCATCGTCGTCACGCTCTTCGTAGGCATATTCAACTGGCTCTATCTGCAGCGCGTATCCAAGAAGTTCCTCAGGGAAGGCGTCGGATACGGAGAAGAGACGGAAGCTGAAAAGCAGCGCAGCCTCAAGATAGACGAGAGCAATCTCCCCAATCCGTGGCTCATACTCATCCCGCTCGTTTTCGTCATCATCCCGATGAACTTCCTCAGCGTCCCCGCATGGGCAGCGCTCATGATCGGATGCGTCGTCATCATGGTCATGTTCTACAACAGGCTCGGCGGCGCGAAGTCCGCACTGCAGTATCTTGCTGAGGCGGCCGAGAATTCACAGGTCGTAATGTCCACCGGCGCTATCTGCGGTATAGCGGCTCTCATCTCGGTAGTCCCCGGCTATCAGGTAGTCGTGAACTTCCTCGAGAGCGTCTCGTCCGGGAACCCGTACGTGATGTGCGCGGTCGCGGTCGGACTCCTTGCGGGCTTTGCGGGATCCTCCCTCGGCGGTATCCAGTTCGTTCTCGCGAATTATGCCGACAAGCTCATCGCAATGGGAGCTTCGCCCATCGCCCTGACGCGTATAATCGCCGTATCCTGCCTCACGCTCGACTCGCTGCCGCACAACAGCGCGAACATCATCACGTTCCAGGCCTGCGGTGTAAAGTTCAAGGAAGGCTACTATCACTTCATATTCTGCACCATCATTTCCACGACGCTCGCTACGGTCATAACCGTGATCATGGCAACGCTCGGGATCTACTGATCAAGGTGATAAGGGGAATGCCCCGTACATTTATCAATAAAACAAATCTGTGAAAGGAGAATCAATCATGTCAGACATCATGTCAAGATCCAAGCAGCTTCAGGATTGGAACCAGAAGAAGTTCGGCCGTGTTATCTCGGAAGAAGAACTTATCAAGAGATGCGATCCGCTGTGGCCGTACAAGAATCCTCTCGGATATACCGACATCGAAGTCGAGAACCGTATCATCGAAGGCTGCGTAGAGCTCCACGCGCACGGATCCCCCGCTGCGTGGCAGTCCGAAGGTCGTATGAATTTCTATGATACCGCGGTAGACGTCAGCAACCTCAAGTACAGAGCTATCGTTTACAAGGACCAGGATTGCCCGACGTATTCCATGGCCGGCGCCATCCACAACGCTCTCGCCGAAAGAGCTGCCGAGAAGGCCAAGCTCGGCGAGGAGTTCAAGCCCGCGGAGGTCTACGGAAGCATCGTTCTCGACAACGCTTCCGGCGGCATGAACATAAAGGCTGTCGAAAAGGCGCTGTCCTACGACGGTTTCTGCAAGGAGATCTTCCTTCCCTGTCAGGATTCCGCGCTGCTGCAGACGCTCTTCGGCCATGAGGAGAAGGGTATATTCGTATCCGATCTGAAGGGTGAGCTTACCCCGGAGATGAAGAAGATCCTCGATATGATCGCTGAGCACAACGACAACTGCAAGGGCGATACCGTCGCTCTGGCTACCTGCCACGTCTTCAACGAGGAGAAGTACGACATCTCCAAGTACGTTCACGACAGGGGAATGAACGTTCCCATCGTTCACGACCACATCACCCAGGAGATGACGCAGCTCACGGTCGAGGAAGCCCTCGCGCTGATCGATCTCGGAACTTACGTAGAGATCTGCTCCAACTCCACAGTAACGTGGACGAGCATGCAGAACTGGATCATCGCGTACGACTACAACATCAATCTCGTAAAGACGCTGCTCAAGGAGCGCGGACCCGAGTACATCTGCCTGATCACCGACTCCGGTCTTTCCGGATTCAGCGAGACCGAAGGCATGAGGATGCTCGTTCGCGGCCTGCTCAAGAACGGCGTTTCCGAGGCCGACATCCACCACATGGCAGCTATCGCGCCGGCGAAAGCTATCGGACTTCTCTAACGGACGCTGACGGAATGACGTCAACGGACTTAAAGGAACAACTTGAAAAGCCCTCTCACCGAAAGGTGAGAGGGCTTTTTTATGACTTTCAGACCGGCTTTAGGCTCTCTTCCCGCGGAGCTTTCTTTCGAACGCGCAGTACGCTAGGATCGCGGTGAGCAGGCAACCGCAGAACTTTATGAGGTTTATCCATCCTGCGGCGTCCTCCGAGAAGGCAGATACGGCAGCGCATATCACGTAAACGGCCGCGACCGCGGCCGCGGTCCAAGCTATATGCTTCGGCTTCAGGATCTCTTTAAGGGGTATATCGGGGAAGACCGCTTTGATGAGCAGTGCGGAGGCTGCGATGACGACGAGCGTCATGATCAGCCAGCCGGCTACGGCAGATATGACCGGCGGAAGGACCGTCCCCGCGGCAAGCCCGAGAAGCTGAAGGACGACCCAGCCGGCGCAGTAAGCGGGGAGCACGAAGACCGCTCTGACGAGCAGCGGCAGGCGGAGTATCCGTTCGCGCGCGATATCGCGCAGGCGGCGAGTCTTCTTTTCCTCGCTTTCGGCGTCCTCCGAAGCGTCCGCGTCGTCGGGCGCGAGCTGCACCACCTCGACGACAGGTGTCGGTTCGGCGTACTGTCCCGAGGCTATGATATCGGCCGGGGAATCGAAGGCAGCGGTTATCGAAGCCGCGAGCATCGCGGCGGCGACAGCCGCGCTCACCGCTTTCCTCGCGGTCTTCTTTCTGATGCCGCGTATGGACAGTTTTTTGGCCTTTTCGAGCAGTTTTTTGGTCTTCGCGTGTCCTTTTGCGTGCGCGCCGCGCAGAAGGCTCAAAGCGGCGTTTTTTCCGCCGGATATACGTTCTTTCATCTTTCCGCTATCTGTTCTCATTCAGGAACCCGTAAAAGTCGCAGTTGAGCAGGGCGCGCGAATAGCTTACCTTCGCGGCGGCCACCTGCTTCAAGCGCGATATGTAGGAATCGCTCGCGGACGAATCGCCGTCGGGCGTGAACGTGCCGCGGCTGGCGTCATAAAAGCCGAGCGCGCTCTTCCAGCTGCAGTCGGGCCATATCACCAGCGGCTCCGTCTGCGAGAAGACGTCGCGTCCGACCATCAGCTCCGAATCGAACTTGAGGCCGAACAGATTGCAAAGGGTGGGGAGGATGTCCGGCGTGTAAGTCGGGCCGGTCACCCGTATCGGTTCTTCTTTTTCCAGGCTGCCGCACCAGATGTAGAGAGCGTTCCTGTCGCGCTCCATTGCGTTTCTGTAGGCGAAGCCCTTGAGTTCCGCGAGATAGTTGCGGGTGTTCTTCCAGGCTTCTCCGGCCTGGAGCGCGTACGGGTAATGGTCCGCGGTCAATACGATCACAGTATCGTCCGCTATGCCTTTGTCCTCGAGCTGCTCAAACAGGTATTCCAGCCCGCGCTCGAGATCCATGTTCGCCGCGTAGAAGGCCTTTACGGTATCGGAATACGGCAGGTCCGCGACCTCGTCCTTATGCCATATCGCCTGCGTGTGGCCGCTGAAGTTGTACAGCCCGTGGCCGCTGATAGTCATGTAGTAGACGCTGAAAGGTCCTTTGTCTATGTATTCGCCGACGGAGGACCTGAACATCTCGTCGTCGCTCCCGGGCCAGCTGAGCGTGTATTCCGAAAGGCCGTCCCTGGCGGTGAAGCTCTCGTAGCCGAGCCCCGGATGTGTCTTGTTCCTGTTGTAGTAATCGGGCTTTCCGTTGTGGAACGCCATCGTGCTGTAGCCTTCGGCCGCCTGGCGCGAAGCGATCGTATAGCTGTTGTCCTTTCCGATCGTGCGCTGGATGCTTTCGACGCCGTCGGTGGGTATGAGCCCGAGCAGTATCGAAGCTTCGCCCGTCGTGGTGCTTCCGCCCCAGAACGGATGGTAGAACTCCTCGAACTGTATGCCTTTGCTCGCCAGCCTGTAGAGCGCGGGCGTGCGCTCGCTGTCGACGACCTCGGGGGAGAAGCTCTCGGCTGCTATTATTATCAGGTTCTTGCCGGCGAACAGCCCTGTGCACTCGTTCTTTCTGGAAGGCTTTGACGCGCTCGCGTAGGACAGCGCTGTGAGCAGGTTCCTGTCGGACGTTTTGGTCTGAAGAAGCTCGTAATCGGTATAGGAAGTATTGAAGCCGTAGACCTTTTCCTGCTGTATCTCCGGTTCAGTTTCTGTTGATCCTTCGCCGGGCAGATCCTCCTCTGCCGGAAGAACGGCGGCGGGAACGCCCTTTGCCGCGTAAACGGCGTCGAGCCTGCATGCTGTCAGAAGACCGAAATTGCGTACGGAATCGTCGAACGTGTACTGGGACAGGTATTTATCCCTGTAGAAGTCCTGACGTGTCAGGAGCGATACGGAGAACGCCTGGATGAGGAGCACGCATACTGCAGCCGCCGCGAACTTCGCAGGAGCCGTGCGGCTGTAGCGCAGGCGCTTTCTGAACAGTATGACGAGTATGAAGGGCATCTCGAAGCCCAGTATGATCCCGGCCGATCCGAGTATCGCCGATACGACCATCTGGCCGTATTCCTCTGCGACGCCTTCCGCGCCGGATAGAAGGGCGGGTATGTTCATGTATACGCTGTAGGAATCCTGACAGAAATACTGAACGCAGTAGAACAGTATCAGCAGCTGCACGACGGCAGCCGTGAGGAACCTGTTGAGCCTCGGCGGCAGCAGGCTGAATACGCCTCCGACGAGCATCCCTGCGGAAACGCACGCGGCGGCGGCTCCGGCTATGCACGAGGCGGCGGGGAACGTGCCGCGCAGATAAGCTATAAAGAACTCCAGCCAGAGGAACACCGCGGGAAGCACGACGATGCCCGGCAGGGTCCTGATACGCTTCGGCTCTTCCTGCCCGGCGTCCTCTTCCGGCGCTGTATCCATGTTTGTGAGAAGATATTCATTGTAATTTTCCATAACTAAATAATTATACCGCAGATCGGCCGGCTTGCAAGGAATAAAAGCGAAGACTCCCGCGTGAAGTTGTTTAGACATATGTTTTGTGACATGGTAAAATATATAAAAGGAAAATTCCGCAGGCCGCGCGGATACGGACAGCCGATATGTTTCTGTATGACTCTCCCAGAATAACGAAAGAAGATCAGAAATACTGGAGCCAAAAGCTTCTGAATATGCCGTTCCTTCATTTTCAGAAGGGTCAGCATCTTTTCTGGATGTGGGATCCCGCCGAGTATACGTGGCTTCTGATCAACGGCACGATCCGCGATTATATAAACACGGAAGACGGCAGGCATATGTCGTACTATATAGCCGATCCTCCGTATGCCACCGGTATAGGAAAGGAGCTGGACGGCAGGCGTTATTACATTTCGAACTGCGCCGCCGTTACGGACGTGGACGTCATCGCCGTGCCGATAGACCAAATCAAAGAGATCTGCGAAAAAGACCCCAGGTTTTTCGATATATACGTCCGGATCGACAGGATCAAAATGCTGCGCATGTATAACGGGG
>JAEEVI010000071.1 GCA_016287035.1 Bacillota bacterium | reverse complement strand
TCGGTAGCCTGTATGGCCTCGCGGGTCATCGTGACCGTATGCTTTTCGCCGGCGCGCTCCCAGGTGACCGTCACCCGGCTGCCGGGCTCGCCGCGCAGTCTGGCGCCGGCATCCTCGAGGCTGAGGCCCTTCGTCGATACGCCGTCGATCTCGGTTATCACGTCGCCGGAGCGCAGCCCCGCGATCTGGGAAGGCCCCGTCACGATCACGTTGTCGACGACCGGCCAGCCGTCCTCGATCGTGAACACGATGCCGATTCCCGAAAGGAGCGTGGCGCTGTTGTCGACGAGATCCATGATCCCGTCGTTGCCGTCGGCGCGCGGGGAGTACACGCTCCACACGTCGAGCGCGTCGAACACGCCTTTCATCGCGGCGTTGATCAGCTCCGTCCGCGTTACGTTGTCCTTGTAGTGCTCGACGATATAGTCGATGATGCCGCCCAGATCGTTCAGCTTGCCCTGATCGTTCTGTTCCTGCGTCGCCGCGTAGACCACCCCGCCGTCGTTATAGCCGATGAGATAGATGAGATAGTAGCCGCAGCTGAGCACCATCACCAGCGCGAGCAGGAGCGCGAGCAGCCGCGCTATCGTTTTCGTCTTGTTCCTTCTGTTCATCTTCTTCCCCTAATTGACCTTCAGGACCTCTATATCCAGCTGATTGCGGCTCTCGAGGAGCCCCTTCAGACTTACGCTGTAATCTATCGTGAGCTTGCCCGGACCGCCTTCCTCGTCGATGCGGCCCGTGACGTTGTTCGTGAGTATCTCGAGGCCGACGGAGCCCATGGGCGTCTCGTAAAGGCCCTCGTAGCGCCTGCCGGGCTCGAACACCATGACGGCGTCCTGCACCAGCGCGTCGCCTCTCCGCCGCATCTTTACCTTGTCGCCCGATATTATGAGCGACGTCGTGCAGCCGTCCAGGCCGGAGAGCTCCGTCTCCTCGTAGCTTATCCGCGTGATGCCGCCGCGGCTGGCGAGCTGCCCCGCGGTTATGAACTCGATGACGCTGTCGCTGTCCGTCACCTCGTCCGCGCCGACGATCTGCTTACCTGTTATTTTTAGCATTATATTTTTCATAGCCCAGTTCTATTATCCTTTCTATGAGCCCCGGATACGTGTATCCGCAGTAAAGGAAGAGCTTAGGGAACATGCTGATATCCGTGAAGCCGGGTATCGAATTTATCTCGTTTATGTATATCCTGCCGGTATCGCGGTCCATCAGGAAGTCGCACCTGGAAAAGCCGAAGCAGCCTGCGGCCCTGTAGGCCCTCGCGGCCATCTCCCGTATAGCTTCCCTCTGCTCCTTCGAAATGTCCGCCGGTATCGCGAGCTTGCTCGCGCCGTTTATATACTTGTCGTCGTACGAGTAGAAGTCTGCGGCCGGCATTATCTCTCCGACCTCCGCGACCTCCAGCTCGTCGTTGCCCATGACGCCCGTCTCGAGCTCCCTCGCGTCTATGCCCTGCTCGACGACCAGCCTGCTGTCGTATCCGGCCGCCTCCTCGAGCGCCGCCTCGAGATCCTCCTCCCTGCAGACCTTCGTTATCCCCACGGAGGAGCCCATGTTGGCGGGCTTTACGAACCACGGGAGCTTTAAGCTCTCCTTTATCTCTCTTATCTTGTCCTGTCTGCGCGCGCCGTCCGAAAGGTCCGCCGAGGACAGCGTCACGTACGGCGCCTGCTCAAGGCCCGCCGCCGCGAACACCTTCTTGGCGACGATCTTGTCCATCGTGACGGCCGCTCCGAGAACGCCGGTGCCGCCGTACGGTATGTTGAGAAGCTCAAGCAGGCCCTGCACCGTTCCGTCCTCGCCGTTGGGGCCGTGAAGGATCGGAAGCACGAAGTCGCAGATCTTCGGAAGCTGCCACGGATCGAACGGCTCGCCGTCGATCGACCATTCGCCCTGCTTGCTTATGAACACCTTTATCACGTCGAACTTTTCCCTGTCCAGCGCGTTTATAACAGATCCCGCGGAGATGAGCGAGATCTCGTGTTCTCCCGATCTCCCTCCGCAAAGGACGCATATCTTCTTCTTTTCCGTCATCCCTGTCTCTCCTTAGCGGCTCTGCGCCTGCTTCAGCAGCTCCGTCAGCTCTTCGCGGCCGAAATGATATCTTGCGCGGCAGAACTGGCACGTGAGCTCGGCCTGACCGTCCTCTTCGATCAGCTGCGCGAGATCCTTCTTTCCTATCGACACGAGGGCGGAGGCCATGCGCTCGCGGCTGCAGCCGCAATGCCAGCTTATGTCCCTCTCCTCGAGCACCTGAGGCTGGTATTCATCGGGCATGTTCTTGAATATGAGACGAAGCAGCGCCCTGGGATTGCCGGCGTCTCCAATGAGCAGCGTGAGCGCGTCCATGAAGAACAGGCAGTCCTCGACCGCGGCGACCGCCTTCTCGTCCGCTCCCGGGAGCACCTGGACTATAAAGCCGCCGGCCGCCGAAAGCTCGCCCTTCTCGTCCACGCGGACGCCGAGCGCCACCGACGACGGCTGCTGCTCGCTTACCGCGAAGTATTTAGTGAGGTCCTCCGCTATCTCGCCGCTGACGAGATCTATGCGCCCGACGTACGGCTCCTTGAGCCCCAGATCCTTTATGACCGTGAGCGTGCCCTTGCCTATCGCGCCTCCGACGTCCAGATGGCCGTTCTGCTTGAGCGGGAGCTCTACTCCGGGATCGGCTATGTAGCCCTTTACCCGGCCGGAGGAATCCGCCGTGGCGAGTATCTCCGCCGCGGGCCCGTCGCCCTTGAATATGAGCGAGAGCTTGTCGCCGTCGCCCTTGAGCATCAGGCCCATGAGCCCCGCCGCCGTGAGCGTGCGCCCGAGCGCCGCCGTCGCGAGGTTGCTCGTGTGATGTATCTGTCTCGCCTCGCGCACGACCTC
>JAEEVI010000070.1 GCA_016287035.1 Bacillota bacterium | reverse complement strand
GAGGCCCTCGATCTCCTCCTCCGCGCTGGCGCGCAGGCCGATCGTCGCCCGGATCAGGCGAAACACAAGGATCATCGTCACGACGGTATAGGCGCCGACGGCGATCGCGCCGATACACTGCACGGCGAGCTGCCGCAGCCCGCCGCCGTAAAACAGGCCCTTCGTGCCGTAATGCTCGTTGCAGGCGAAGAGCCCCACGGCAAGTGTGCCCCACAGCCCGTTTGCGCAGTGGACGGCCACAGCGCCGACCGGGTCGTCGATGTGGAAGCGGACGTCCAGCCCCTCGACCACAAGGTCGACCAACACGCCGGAGACCGCGCCGATGACCGCCGCGCCGACGGCATCGACGCTCGCGCAGCCGGCCGTGATCGCGACGAGTCCGGCGAGCGCGGCGTTGAGGCACATCGAAACGTCGGGCTTTCCGTTCTTCCTCCAGGTGAACAGCATGCATGTGACCGTCGCCGCCGCGGGCGCGATCGTGGTCGTGCCGAAGATCCGCGCGAGCTCGGCCGTGTCCGACGCGGCCGCGCCGTTGAAGCCGTACCACGCGAACCACAGAATAAAAACGCCGAGCGCTCCGAGCGTGACGGAGTGGCCGGGGATCGCGTTGGAGGCGAGCTTGCCGTCCGCGCCCTTCGTGTATTTCCCGATCCGCGGGCCGAGGATCGCCGCGCCGATCAGCGCGGAAAGCCCGCCGACCATGTGGATGACGCAGGAGCCCGCAAAATCCACGAACTGCAGCCGGGACAGCCAGCCGCCGCCCCAGACCCAACCGGCCTCGACCGGGTAGACGACCAGACTGATGATCGCAGAGTAAACGCAGTAGGCGGAGAATTTCGTGCGCTCGGCCATCGCGCCGGAGACGATGGTCGCCGCCGTGGCGCAGAACACGAGCTGGAAGACGAACGAGGACCAGTCGAAGCCCTCAAAGTCGCGGAACATATCCCACGCCGGTCTGCCGATCAGTCCGAGCGCGCCGTGCTGCCCCATCATCAGGCCGTAGCCGAGCAGGAAAAACATGACCGTCCCGATGCAAAAGTCCATCATGTTCTTCATAATGATGTTGCCCGCGTTTTTGGCCCGCGTGAAGCCGGTCTCCACCATGGCGAAGCCGCACTGCATAAAGAACACCAAAACGGCGCCGATCAGAAACCACACCGACAGATCCATATCGAATTCCCCCCTCAAAAAAGCGACAGCGAGAGTACTGCGCTCACAGCGCGGCACTCTCGCCGTCTGAATATGGAATGAGGATACGCCGTCCGGCGCCGTTCGTCCAATACCGTTTCGATATGATAACAAAACGATTTGGATATGGTTGTTGCGATATGTTTTCGATATGGTAACGCCAAACAAAACCGTATTTTTCATCCGGCGCGGTCTGTGCTATCATACATCCATTATTTCAAGGCGCGCTTTCGGATGGCCGAAAGCGGAACACAATTTCATATCACCCTCACCGGGCCTCTCTTCCTGCGCTCTGAGAACGCCCCGTGAGAAAGGCGATGATGGAGACAGGCCGCGAAAGAAATGCCGTTGCAGAGAGCCGGGGATGGTGGGAGCCCGGTACAGGCGCTTTCGACCGGTAACCCTCCGGAGCCGCGAACCCAAAGCGAAAGCAAGTAGGGGAGCCGTCCGTCCCGCGTGAAGGGACAGGGGATTGTTGGATCCCGACGAGTGACCGCGCAAGCGGTAAAAAAGGTGGCACCACGGATACGCAGCTGTCCGTCCTTTTGTTGGACGATCGGCTGCGGCAACTTTTTATCCGGAGGTGCTGTTTTTATGTGTTGTGTGATGGGATTTTTGTCCGGGCGGTATTCCGCGGAGCAGATCCGGCCGTATTTTGACCGGACGAAGTCGCGCGGTCCGGACGACACGCGCATCGAGCCTGCGGGCCGCGGTCTGCTGTGCTTCCACCGGCTGTCCATCATGGGCCTGCACGACGAGGGCATGCAGCCGTTCAGACACGGGAAAAACAAGGTCGTCTGCAACGGCGAGCTCTACGGCTGGCGTCCGCAGAAGCTTGCGCTGCAGGCAAAGGGCTATACCTTTCAGAGCGATTCCGACTGCGAGCTGCTGCTGCCGCTGTACGAGGAATACGGGCTCGACATGTTCCGCCGGCTGGACGCGGAGTTCGCGCTGATCCTCTACGACGGCGAGCGCGACGCGCTGATCGCGGCGCGCGATCCGATCGGCATCCGCCCGCTGTACTACGGGTATTTCGACGACGGGAGCATCGCCTTCGCCAGCGAGCCGCAGAACCTCGTCGGGCTCTGCGCGCGGATCCTCCCCTTCCCGCCCGGCCATTACTACGACGGCGAGCGCTTCGTCCGCTACGCCGATCTGACCACGGTGTCCGAGCCGCTCGGCGACGATCTCGAGACCGTCTGCGCGAACATCCGCGAAAAGCTGATCGCGGGCGTGGAAAAGCGGCTGGACGCGGACGCGCCGCTCGGGTTCCTGCTCTCCGGCGGGCTGGCCTACCGCCTCGTGTGCGCCATCACGTCGAAGCTGCTCGGCAAGAAGGTCCGCACCTTCGCCATCGGCATGGATCTCGACCCGATCGATCTGAAATACGCGCAGATCGCGGCGGACTACATCGGCGCGGAGCACACGGCCTTTTCGATGACGCGCGAGGACGTCCTCGGCGCGCTCGACGAGG
>JAEEVI010000069.1 GCA_016287035.1 Bacillota bacterium | reverse complement strand
TTCAGCCTGTTGGACGGTGACTCATCGAATCTCGCGAAATATCTTCCAAGCATCAGGAAGTCTGCTCCCATGGCAAGCGCGAGCGTCATGTGATAGTCGTATACGATACCGCCGTCCGAGCAGATCGGCACATAGATGCCTGTCTCCTTGAAATACTCGTCTCTTGCGGCTGCAACATCCATTACAGCGCTCGCCTGTCCGCGTCCGATGCCCTTCTGCTCACGTGTGATACAGATGGATCCGCCGCCGATACCGATCTTGACGAAGTCGGCGCCCGCCTCAGCGAGGAAGCGGAATCCTTCAGCATCTACGACGTTTCCGGCTCCGATCTTGACATCATCGCCGTAAGTCCTGCGTACGAACTCGAGAGTATCCTTCTGCCACTCGCTGTATCCTTCAGAAGAGTCGATGCAGAGGATATCCGCCCCAGCCTCTACCAGTGCCGGGATACGCTCTTCGAAGTCACGTGTGTTGACTCCGGCTCCGACGATATATCTCTTGTGAGCGTCGAGGATCTCGTTCGGGTTAGCCTTGTGGGAATCGTAGTCCTTTCTGAATACGAAGCTCGCAAGACGCTGGTTCTTGTCTATGATGGGAAGAGCGTTCAGCTTGTTGTCCCAGAGTATATCGTTCGCCTCCGACAGCGTGATGCCGTCTTCGCCGTAAACGATATTTTCGAACGGTGTCATGAACTCGGAGATCTTCGTGTCTGTCGACATCCTGCTGACTCTGTAGTCTCTGCTCGTTACGAGGCCGAGGAACTTGCCCTGCGCAGTTCCGTCTTCTGTTACGGCCGTCGTCGAGTGGCCTGTTCTCTCTTTCAGCTCGAGCAGTTCACCGAGAGTCTGATCCGGTCTGATATTCGTCTCGCTCTTTACGAAACCGGCCTTGTGATCCTTTACGCTGCGGATCATCTCAGCCTGGCTCTCTATAGTCTGCGATCCGAAGATGAACGAGATGCCGCCCTCCTTCGCGAGCGCGACCGCCATCCTGTCATCGGATACAGCCTGCATGACGGCCGATACCAGAGGTATCTTCATCGTGATCTTCGGCTCTTCGCCCTTCTTGAATTTTGTCACCGGTGTTTCCAGAGAAACGTTTTCGGTGCGGCATTCCTTTGATGAATAACCCGGTATCAATAGATATTCGTTGAAAGTTCTTGATGGTTCGTTAAAATACTGAGTCATGGCCCCTCCTTTTTCGTTCTCCGGCATCACACATATAACAGCAGCGCAGCCATCTCATCTGCGCAGCTTTTGAATAGTTTTCTCATAAATCGGTTAATAGAATAATTTATTGTACAATAAAGAATCTTCGTTTTCAATCAAACTTTTTCTTATATTCCGCTTATCTGATAGTTTTATTTGACCGAGAACGGTCGGCTTACTCCTGCTACATCCCTATCGCCGTGCCGATCAATACCACGACGAACGAAGCTGCCCATGCCACTGCGCACTGCCACAGCACAACGACTACCGCCCACTTCGATCCGAGCTCGCGCCTTATCGAGGCCACGGCCGCAACGCACGGAGTGTAGAGCAGCGAGAAAACGAGCATCGATGCCGCCGTCAGTTTTGTCAGCACTGCGGTAAGCCCCGCGCCGAACAGGATCTGCATCGTCGCCACTACGCTCTCTTTTGCCATGAAGCCGCTGATGAGGGATACGCATATCCTCCAGTCGCCGAGGCCGACGGGCTTCATGATCGGGGAGATCCAACCCGCAACCATCGCGAGGATGCTGTCGCCCTTGTCTGCTACCATATTGAAATGGATATCGAAGCTCTGCAGCAGCCAGATGATTATCGTCGCGATCAATATTACGGAAAAAGCTCTTTCGAGGAAGTCCTTCGCCTTGTCCCAGAGGAGCTTCAGCACATTGCCCGCTCCCGGCAGTCTGTAGTTCGGCAGCTCCATTACGAACGGGACCGCTTCACCTGAGAACAGCGTTTTTTTCAGGACCAGCGCCAGCAGCACGCCCATGAATATGCCGAGGACATAAAGCCCCGTCATGATGAGGCCGCCTCTTCCGGGGAAGAATGCGCTTACGAAGAACGAATAGATCGGTATCTTCGCGGTGCAGCTCGCGAACGGCGTCAGAAGTATCGTCATCCTCCTGTCCCTCTCACTCGGGAGGGTCCTGGTCGCCATGACGGCAGGCACAGTGCAGCCGAATCCGATAAGTATCGGAACGATGCTCCGCCCCGAAAGGCCGAGCTTTCTGAGCAGCTTGTCCATGACGAACGCCACCCTTGCGATATATCCGCTGTCTTCCAGTATCGACAGGAAGAAGAACAGCACTATGATTATCGGCAGGAAGCTCAGGACGCTTCCTACTCCCTCGAATATTCCTTCTGTGATCAGCCCGTGCACGGCCGGGTTTACGTTGGCGTCTGTCAGCACGCGGTCGACCGTCTCTGTCAGCTGGCCTATGCCCGTCTCCAGCAGTCCCTGCAGGAACGCGCCGATCACGTTGAACGTCAGGAAGAATACCACTCCCATTATCGCGATGAACAGGGGTATGGCCGTATATTTTCCCGTAAGCACGCGGTCGATCCTCTCGCTCATGACCCTCTCGCGGCTCTCCCTCGGCTTTTTGACCGATGCCGCAGTCAGTTTTGTGATGAACGAGAAACGCATGTCAGCCATGGCGGCGCTGCGATCCAGCCCTCTTTCCTGCTCCATCTGCAGCACGATATGCTCGACCATCTCGAGTTCGTTCCCGTCCAGCCCGAGCTGCGATGTGAGGATCTCATCCCCTTCTATCACCTTGTTCGCCGCGAACCTCACCGGGACGCCTATCGCCTTTGCGTGGTCCTCGATCAGGTGGCATATGCCGTGTATCGACCTGTGGACCGCGCCTCCGTTGTCCGACTCGTCGCAGAAGTCCTGCCTCATCGGCCTTTCCTGATAGTAAGCCACGTGGATCGCGTGATCCACCAGCTCCCCGAGTCCCTGATCCTTCGCCGCGGATATGGGGATGACAGGTACGCCCAGCATCGCTTCCATCGCGTTTATATCTATAGTCCCGCCGTTCGCCGCTACCTCATCCATCATGTTCAGAGCGACTACCATCGGAACGTCCATTTCTATCAGCTGCATCGTCAGATAGAGATTCCTCTCTATGTTCGTAGCATCGACGATGTTGATTATCCCGTTCGGCTTCTGCTTCAGCACGAAGTCACGGGAGACTATCTCCTCACTGCTGTAGGGCGACATCGAATAGATGCCCGGAAGGTCCGTGATCGTCGCCTCCGGATGTCCCTTGATCTTGCCGTCTTTCCTCTCGACTGTGACTCCCGGGAAATTTCCTACATGAGCTCCCGATCCCGTAAGCTTGTTGAACAGCGTCGTCTTTCCGGAGTTCTGGTTTCCTACCAGGGCGAACGTCATCTGCGATCCTTCCGGAAGCGGATCGCCGCTGCCCTTCGGATGGTATCTTCCGCCTTCGCCGAATCCCGGGTGCTCCGGCCTCTGACGTTTTGCTTCCCTTGCCGCAG
>JAEEVI010000068.1 GCA_016287035.1 Bacillota bacterium | reverse complement strand
GGCGGAAAAGAATCCGGAGCTCGCGAGTGTCCTTAAGAGCGCCGATCTCGTCCTCCCGGACGGCATCGGGATCGTCTACGCCGCGAGGCTCCAGGGCACTCCCGTAAAGGAGCGCGTGCCGGGCATCGAGTTCAGCATGGCGGCTCTGGAAATGCTGGCGCAGCGCGGCAAGAGCGTCTTCCTGTTCGGCAGCAAGCCCGGAACGGCGCAGCAGGCCGCGCGGAAGCTGGCGGAGAAGCTGCCGGGGCTCGTCATCGCCGGATGCGAGCACGGATATTTCAAGCCGGAAGAGGAAGCCTCGATCGTCGAAAGGATAAACGGGAGCGGGGCCGACTTTCTATGCGTCGCGCTGGGGTCTCCGAAGCAGGAGCTGTTTCTCGCGCGCCACAGGCACGAGCTTAACGTGAAGGCCGCGATAGGCGTGGGTGGAAGCCTTGATATCTGGTCGGGCAATCTCAAAAGAGCTCCGCAGTTCTACAGAAAACACGGACTGGAGTGGCTGTACAGGCTCATCCAGGAGCCGTCCCGCGCGGGACGGATGGCGAGGCTGCCGCTGTTTCTCGTAAAGGCCGCAGTCGGGAAGAAGGAGGATCAAAATGGATAACGCCTTGCTGAAGAAAAAGGCAAACGCGGTAAGGGTGGACATAATCAAAGGCGTCCATGCCGCGGGCGCGGGGCATCCCGGCGGCTCACTGTCGTGCGCGGATATACTCACGCTCCTGTATTTCGAGATAATGAACACGGACCCGAAGGATCCGCAGGACCCCGACCGCGACAGATTCGTCCTCTCGAAGGGCCACGCGGCGCCGGCGCTGTACGCGTGCCTCGCTGAAAAAGGCTATTTCGATCCGGAGGAGATGCTGACGCTCAGAAAGCTCGGCAGCAGGCTGCAGGGACATCCCAGCATGCGCCTCGTCCCCGGAGTAGACATGTCGACGGGCTCGCTCGGACAGGGCATTTCGACGGCCGTCGGGATGGCGCTTGCTGGCAGGATAGACGGAAAGAGCTACAGGGTCTATTCGGTCCTCGGCGACGGAGAGCTGCAGGAGGGACTCGTCTGGGAAGCCGCGATGGCGGCGGCGCATTATAAGCTCGACACGCTGTGCGCCGTGGTCGACCACAACGGTCTTCAGATCGACGGAAAGAACGAGGACGTGATGAACGTCATGCCGATCGCGGACAAATTCGCTTCCTTCAACTGGAACGTCCTCACCGCGGACGGTCACGATTTCGATTCGCTCAGGGCGGCGTTCGCCGCCGCGGCCGCCTGCAAGGGCAGGCCGAGCGTCATAATAGCTGAGACCTGCAAGGGCAAGGGCGTTTCCTTCATGGAGGATCAGGTCGGATGGCACGGCAAGGCCCCCAACGACGAGGAGACGCGGATCGCGCTCGAAGAGCTCGGAGGTGAACTGTAATGGCAGACAAGATCGCGACAAGGGCCAGCTACGGCCGCTTTTTAAGGGAATACGGCGCCGATCACGGGAACGTCGTCGTTCTGGACGCCGACCTTTCGGGCTCCACCCAGACCAAGGAATTCGCGAAGATATACAAGGACAGGTTCTTCAACGTCGGCATAGCGGAGTGCGACATGCTCGGCATGGCCGCCGGCTTCTCCGCTTGCGGAAAGACGGTATTCGCCAGCAGCTTCGCCATGTTCGCCGCCGGAAGAGCCTACGAGATCATAAGGAATTCGATCGCTTACACGAAAGCCAACGTAAAGATCTGCGCGACTCACGCTGGCCTCACAGTCGGCGAGGACGGCGCCAGCCATCAGGCGATCGAGGATATCGCGCTAATGAACGTCATCCCCGGGATGACCGTTGTCTGCCCGGCCGACGACGTATCGGCAAGAAAGCTCCTGCTCCAGGTCGCTGAGTTCGAAGGCCCCGCGTACGTCAGGCTCGGAAGAGCCGCGGTGCCCGTCGTATACGGCGAGGACGCCGACGTCAGGCTCGGAAAGGCTCTCACGGTAAGGGAGGGAAGCGACGTCACGATCATCGCCTGCGGCATAATGGTCGAAAAGGCTATGCTGGCCGCCGAGATCCTGCAGGAAAAGGGGATAAGCGCGCGCATACTTGATATGCATACGATAAAACCGCTCGACGAGGAGGCCGTAATAAAGGCGGCGAAGGAGACCGGCGGCATAATCACGGCCGAGGAGCATTCCGTCATCGGAGGCCTCGGAAGCGCCGTCGCGTCGTGCTGCGCGAAGAGCGCTCCGTGCCGGATCGAGTTCGTCGGAGTTCAGGACAGGTTCGGCGAGTCCGGCAAGCCCGCGGAGCTCCTCGAAAAGTACGGTCTTACGGAAAAGGAGATCGTGCAGGCGGCGGAAAAGCTCGTAAAGTAGGGACGCATGACCGAAAGATCCGGAGCCGCGCTCAGCGACGGCGCCGGATCTTTTTTTTTCGCGGAGATGCCTGCAGCTGGCAAATATTGACAATTTCTTCCTGTCGTGATAAGATGCGCGCATGAGTGAACTTTTCAGATATCCGCTCCGCTCGCGCCCCGAAGGGCGGAAGAAACACGTAAAGAGGATAGTCGTCCGCGGCGCCGCGCCCCAGGCCGGCTGCAGCTTCATATGCGGCCTGCTCGCTTCGGCGGGACCGGACTCCGCCGTTATAGAGACCGCGAGGCCGTATTTCTACGAGGCGATGGGCATGGAAAAGCGCTTCGCGGCGGGCTTCTGCGACTGCTTCGCCATGCTCCGCGCCAAGCAGCGCATCCCGGACGCGGCGAACGAGGACGAGGGCATAAACTGGATCGCGCGCCGTCCCGGGGACGCCGCGCCTTTAAGCTCTTCGGAGCTGTTCCGGCTCTTTTCCTTCGGAG
>JAEEVI010000067.1 GCA_016287035.1 Bacillota bacterium | reverse complement strand
GCTCGTCGAGCGGTACCCGCGCGGCAGCTACCTTCTGGCGACGAAGAACGCCGCCTGGGCGGGCTGCAGGACGAGAGAGGACGCGACCGCGCAGTTCGAGACGTCGCTCGCCCGCACCGGCGCCGGATACTTCGATCTTTACCTGCTTCACAATCTCGGAGAGGACCGCACGAAGGTATTCGACGAGTTCGGTCTCTGGGATTTCGTCAGGGAGATGAAGGAGAAAGGCCTGATACGCCATTACGGTTTTTCGTTCCACTCGGACGCGGAAGATCTGGATGAGATCCTTTCGGCCCATCCGGACGCCGAGTTCGTGCAGCTGCAGATAAACTACGCGGACTGGGAGAGCCCGTCGGTGCAGTCGCGCGCCGTGTACGAAGTCGCGAGAAAGCATGGGAAACCGGTCATCGTCATGGAGCCTCTTAAGGGAGGGCTGCTCGCGGCGCCTCCCGAAAAGGTGCTGAATATCTTAAAGGCTGCCGAGCCGGATATGTCCGCGGCCTCCTGGGGTATCCGCTTCGCCGCCGATCTCGACGGCGTGGCGGTCGTGCTCTCCGGAATGAGCGATATAGCCCAGATGCAGGACAACCTCTCGTTCATGAAGGGCTTTTCCGGTATGACGGACGGCGAGCGCGAAACGGTGGCCATGGCAAGGGACGAGCTCGCGAAGATACCGATGATCCCATGCACGTCATGTGATTACTGCGCGAAGGTCTGCCCGATGGAGATCGGCGTTTCGGGAACGTTCGAGGCGATGAATATTTACACGACCTACGGAGACATGGACAGAGCCGTTAACAAGATGGGTTTCAGCGTCGCGGGGCGCGGAAGGAAGCCGGCGTCGGAATGCATCAAGTGCGGCGCGTGCGAGGAGGCGTGTCCGCAGCACATAAGCATACGGGAAGAGCTTGAAAAGGCAGCAGGGATATTCGGAAAATAGCGAGATGCGCGCCGCGTTTATGACGCGGCGCTTATGTTATAATATTTAATCATGGTAACGGTATACAGACAGAGGGCGGGGCTCGACGTCGAGTCCATGCTTTTTGAAAAGATAAAAGAGAGCCTCGGAAGGATACGCGGCGGGGAGAGCTCCGCTGAGCGCGTCCTTCTCGTCGTACCCGCGCAGTACACGCTTGCGGCCGAGGAGGCCGCCTTCGAGAAGCTCGGGACGCAGGGCCTCATGGACCTTCAGGTCGTCTCCGGCAACAAGCTGCGCGAGGATATCCTGAAGGAGACCGGGCGCAGCGGCAGGACGCCGATAAACTCGATCGGCCGCTCGATGGTGCTTCGCAGGGTCGCATCGAAGGCCGCGCCGTCGATGAAGATCTTCGGCAGGGTCGCGAAGAGCAGCGAGTTCCTGTCCATGACGGGCGACTTCATCGTCCAGCTGAAGCAGAACGAGCTCGGATCGGAGGACCTCGAAAAGATGGCTTCGCTCGGATCGGCGGGAAGGCTGCTGTCAGGAAAGCTCTCCGACATGAAGCTGATGCTCGACGGCTATTCGGAGCTGATGGCCGGCAAGTTCACCGATTCGGAGGACAACCTGAGCTTCGTCACGGAAAAGGTGGCCGAAAGCGAGCGGATCCGCGCCTCCGAGATATGGTATTACGGCTTTTATTCGTTCACTTTAAGGGAGACCGCTTTCCTCGCGGCGCTCGCGCGCCGCTGCGCGGGGCTGAACATAGTCCTCTGCAGCGGAGAGCCGTCCGACCGCGACTCCCTGATATTCGCTTCGCCGCTCGCGGCGTCCGCAAGGGTCCTTGCTGCCGCGAAGGACGCCGGTCTCGACGCCGGCGCCGGCAGAGGCCCGGAGCATGCGCGGCCGGTCCCGCCGATGCTCGCGCATCTCGAGCGCGAGCTGTTCTGCCTGCCTCCTGAGAAATACGCCGGAGCGTGCGACGGCAGCGTAAGGACCGTAATATGCTCCAATCCCCTTACCCAGGCCCTCACGATAGCTTCGGAGATGCTCCGCCTGTCGAAGGAGGAGGATATAAAGTTCTCCGAGATGGCAGTCCTGACCGCGGATATGGCCGGGCAGGGAGAGGCCGTAAAGCGCGTGCTCGCGTCGTGCGGCATACCGGCGTTCGCGGATGAGAAGAGGGCCGTCATGCACATGCCCGCGGCAGGTCTTGTGCAGTCCCTTCTCGACATGGCGTCGGACGGGCTCACGGCCCGGGCCGCGGCAGGATTCCTCAAGGGTCTCCCGTTCGGGATCGCGGACGGCATGGACGCCGGGGAAGCCGGAAAGCTCGCTGACGAGCACGAATTCATAAATTACATCCAGGATTATCACATAAAAGGCGACGCTTTCCTGCGGCCGCTGCGCTACGGCGCGCAAAGATTCGGCGACGCGAAGTTCGCGGAGCTGGAGGCCTTCAGAAAGTGTCTCGCGGAGCTGCTGGCCCCGTATCTGGACAGCTGCGCCGCGGACCTGCGCGCCGGAGAGAGGACGCTCGCGCTGTACTCGTACCTTATGGACACGCTGGATCTTCCCGGACGCCTCGAACGCCACGCCGCGTCGCTCGCCGGGTCGGGAAACGTCGACGCCGCGGAGGAGACGGCTCAGATATGGGGCGTCATATGCGGCCTGTTCGACCAGACCGTCGAGCTCCTCGGAGACGAGCGGCTGAGCGCCGCGGAGTACAGGGACGTCATAGAGGGAGCGTTCAGGGACGTAAAGGTCGGGCTCCTTCCGCAGAGCGAGGGGCGCGTGCTCATCGGCAGCGTTTCGCGCTCGCAGCTGCGCGGCGTAAAGGCTCTGTTCGTCGCCGGCGTGAACGAGGATGTGCTCCCCGCTTCGATGTCGGCCGAGGCGATACTGACGGAAAAGGAACAGGCGGATCTCGCCGCCGAGGGCTTCGTGCTCTCCAAGAGCAGCGCGGTCCTTCAGAGCGAGGAAGAATACAGCATATACCGCGCGTTCGCTTCGGCGGAGAGGTATCTGTGGCTCGGCTGCTGCGCCTCCGGCGCGGACGGCAGGCAGCTGCGCCCGTCGAGCCTCATGACGCGCGTATCGGAGATGTTCCCGGATCTGAAGGCGGAAAAGGATATCGTTTCCGAAGGAGATCCGAGGCCGTTCCTGCGCAGCGGCGCGCTCGCCGTCGAGATGCTCATACCCGAGCTGAGGCAGGCGAGGAGCGGGATCTCGCAGCCCGCGTCCGTGTGGAAAGCGGCGTACAACGCGTTGCTTTCTGCGTCCGATCCCAGACTGGCCGGCGCCGCCGCGGGACTTAT
>JAEEVI010000066.1 GCA_016287035.1 Bacillota bacterium | reverse complement strand
TATCTCCATGAGCGTGCCCCTCGCGGCGCAGA
The DNA here is from genome assembly GCA_016287035.1 of Bacillota bacterium. Classification (GTDB taxonomy): domain Bacteria; phylum Bacillota; class Clostridia; order Peptostreptococcales; family Anaerovoracaceae; genus UBA1764. The sequence continues at coordinate 3,763 of JAEEVI010000066.1, read as the reverse complement.
CCTTCGCGATCTCACTTATGTCCACGGCGATCTTGTCGCCCGGATGGGTGAGCGCGAATATGTCGTTGTCCTGCAGCGCGCGGATTATAAGATCCGTGTTGTACCTCAGAGCCGCGGCGGATACGCGTCCGGTCACCCTCGTGCACCAGCCTCCTACGCAGATGCCGATCGCCTTCGCGGGCTCCTCGCCGAACGCTCCGTAATGGTATCCGGCCATGACGTAATCGAACAGAGCCTGCTCGTCCGGAGAAACGTCCAGACGGCCCGACTCGTTTATTATATTGGCCTCAAGGCCAAGGAGTATCTCCACTTCGGGAAATACCGCCTTGGCCTCTTCGATATCCTTTCGCATATTGGGAACTTTTCCGACGTCGATCCCGTAGAACCGGTGCCCCGGCCCGTGGTCGGATATGCCGACCCTGCTCAGACCGGCCGCCGCGGCGGCCCGGACATTGTCGGAAACAGTTCCCACACCGTGCGAATACACGGTGTGGGTGTGAAGATCGTATGTGAGCCTGTTAGCCAACTAACTTAACGTTCTCCTCGAGCTCGACGCCGCACTTCGCCTTGACGGCTTCCTTTACCTGCTTGGCAAGCTCTACGATATCCGCGGTCTTCGCTCCGCCGGCGTTTACGATGAACGCGGCGTTGATGTCGGATACCATAGCTCCGCCGACCTTTGCGCCCTTCATGCCTGCAGCCTCGATGAGCTCCGCGGCCTTCTTGCCTTCGGGGTCGTTGAAGAACTGTGCGTAGCCTGCGGGCTGGATCTTTGCAGCTTCAGCTACGAGCTCGTCGGTGTCCTTCTCGATCTCTCTGTAGTTCTTGGAAGAGAGCTGGAACTTCGCGCCGATGACGATCTCGCCGTTCGTCTTGAAGATGCTGGTGCCGGGGCCGAAGCCGCACTCGCTCGCCGGACGCTCGGTGATCTTTCCGTCCTCGGTCATGGAGGTAACGGAGATGAGCACGTCGCTGAGGGTCTTTCCGAACATTCCTACGTTCCTTACGATGCCGTCGCCGAGGCCGCCCGCGAGAGGAGCGATGAACTCGAGACCGCTCTTGCCTCTGAAGCCTGCCGTTCTGGACAGAACGCTGAGGAGGATGCCGGCCTGGGTCGTCATGGTGTCGCCTTCGAAGCTGCAGATGTCGACGCCTTCGCAGACCTTGATGACTACGCCGTCGAAGCCCTCGTCCGGGAACAGGATCCTGCTGCCGCCGGTGGTCATGACGTACTTAGCGCCGTGTCTCTTGACTATCTCGAGGACCTTTACGAGGATCTCGTATTCGCCGGGCTGTACGATGAGCGCAGCGTTGCCGCCGGTCTTGAAGCAGTTGTAGCTTCCTACCTGGCAGTTCTCGAACGTGCTCCACTCGCTCATCATGGTGAGCACTTCTTCTCTGATCGCTTTGTAATCTGTCATTTCTTTTTTCCTCCGTTTGATCTATGAAAACGATTTCTAAACATATCCGCCTATATTATAAGCACTTCGTTCTCCAATGTCACTCGAAATTTTTCAAAAATCGTCTCTTTTATTACGAGCGACAGGTCTACTATGTCTTCGGCGGTCGCTCCGTCCTTGTTTATGATGAATCCGGCGTGCAGCTCGGATACCGCCGCGCCGCCTATCTGAAGGCCCTTGAGCCCCGCTTCATCTATGAGCTTTCCGGCGAAATATCCCTCCGGGCGCTTGAAAAAGCTTCCGGCGCTCGGATAGCTGAGCGGCTGCTTCGACCTGCGCAGCTCCGTGAGCTCCGCGACCCTGGCAAGCGACGCCTCCCTGTCCGCAGGCTGCAGCGCGAACCGCGCCGACAGTATCACCTCTCCGTTTTCCCTGAATATGCTCTCCCTGTAGCCGAAGCCGCACTCTCCGCCGCTTCGCGTGACGATTTCGCCATCCGGTCTGAGCGACGTAACGGAGACTATCGCGCTTTTCAGCTCTCCGCCGTAAGCGCCGGCGTTCATGATGACGCCGCCTCCAACGCTCGCGGGTATGCCCGACGCGAACTCCAGACCTCCCAGTCCGCGCTGGGAGCATTCGCGCGCGAACGCCGAAAGGCTCGCTCCGGCGCCGGCGCATGCCTCGCAGCCGTCGAAGGCGACCTCCGCGAGCTCGCCCGTCCGCGCTATCTGCACTATGACGCCTTCGTACGTATCCCCGGTGAACAGCATGTTGCTGCCGTTGCCCATGATGACGCGCTCGGTGCCGCTTTCGCTCAGCGCCCCGATGACGGCCGAAAGCTCCCGGACGTTCTTCGGGCAGACGTAAAAGGCTGCCGAAGCGCCGGTCCTGAAGCTCACGAGAGCCGACGTCGGATAATTCTCCAGGACCCCGTCACTTCCGAGCGCTTCGCGAAGAAGATCCCTGACAAGAGCCCTGTTCATTTCGTCTCTCCCGCTGCCATGCATATGTTCACGACCGAATCGAGCCTGTTCAGCACGCTCCTTTGGAGCATCTGGGAGAACGGCTCCCTGTCGTCCTCGCTCAGATAGGCCTGCATCAGCCTGTCGTATTCGTCCCTGTCCGCCGTAAAGGACGGCAGAGGTATCCCCGCGCGCATCAGCTCGTAGAACATCGCTATGCACGCGGCCTGCGGCGACAGCTCGCCGTACGGGTACAGCGAAGCGATCCCCAGATGTATCGCGCAGGCCCTCGTGAGCCCGCCGGCTTTAGTGTCCTTCGCGAATCCGCGGAGCAGCTCGTCCATGAGCCCGCGCAGTTCGTTGAAATGCGGGGCGATATAGCCCCAGCGGTAGATTATCGGATTTGACTGCCTGTATCCGCATTCGGCGCCGGAGAACATCTCCATCCAGCGCGCGAGCAGCTTCGCGTCCATCCGCGCGTCCATCTGGTTGCACACGAGCATGTCTTTATAGACGTCGCGCAGCCTGAACGCGCTTCCGTACAGATCCAGCGGCAGCTCCTCCATGAGCTTGCCCTCGAAGATGTCGACGAGCTGGCGCTTGTTCATCTCTATCCCCTCGACCCGCAGGACTGTATACGTGAACATCCAAAGATCGCTGTCGCGAAGCCACTGCCTCAGCTCAGCGTTGTCCGGGAAGTTCTCCCTCAGTATCCGCAGCTTTTCCTCGATGATCTCCTTCATACCGCTATTCGCCGCTCTTTGCGGCGGAATAATCAACGAAGCAGAGGTTGAGATCGACGTTCCCCTTTATCCCGTCGACCCTGCCGCTGCTGGTATACTGCCACATGCCGAGCTCGTACGGGAAGAACGGCCTGTTGAAGTACTGCGCGAACCACTTGTCGTAGTCCGTGAGCCTCGAAAGATCCATCTCCTCCAGATACCACCTTATGGCGGCGTACAGCATCGGTCTGTGGCCTTCAGCTTTTATCTTTTCGCAGAACGCGACTATAAAATCCGTCCGTTCGTCCCTTGTCAGCAGGGCTGTCCTTGCCGTGTCTGAGCCGGCGTCCTCCAGATCCAGCGCTATAGGCCACGTGATCTCGACACCGGCCTCTTTCGCGGTCTCGAGCACGAACTCGGCCTCTTCCTCGGCCTCCTCGACGCTCGTGGCCTGCGTGACGAAATAGATGCCCACGGCTATTCCGTTCTCCGCGGCGCCCTGCGCGTTCTCGATGAACCTGGCGTCGGTGACGAGCTTTCCTGTCCCGTAGCCCCGGTAGCCGAGGCGGATCATCGCGAAACGCACGCCGTCGGCTGCGACCTTCTCCCAGTCGATCTCCTCCTGATAGGCGGAGACGTCTATGCCCTTTATCGAGGTCGTGAGGCCGTCGACGACGTA
>JAEEVI010000065.1 GCA_016287035.1 Bacillota bacterium | reverse complement strand
CGGTCGTTATAGGCGCGGGGCACGCGGGATGCGAAGCGGCGCTCGCTTCGGCGAGAATGGGAGCCCGTACGCTCGTGCTGGCGATGAATCTCGAGTCCGTCGCGATGATGCCGTGCAACCCCTCCGTGGGCGGCACCGGCAAGGGTCATCTCGTGCGCGAGATAGACGCGCTCGGCGGGTACATGGGGATAGTAACGGACAGGACCTTCATACAGAGCCGGATGCTCAACGTTTCAAAGGGCCCCGCGGTCCATTCCCTTCGCGCGCAGGCGGATAAGAGGCGCTATCACGAGGAGATGAAGAGGATCCTCGAGGAAAAGGAGGATCTGCACCTGAAGCAGGGAGAGGTCATAGATATCGACTTCGATCCTTCCGGCGCCGTATGCGGCGTTTTGCTGCGCACAGGGGCATATTACGAGGCGGGCGCCGTGATCATAGCCACGGGCACGTTCCTCGGCGGAAGGGTCTTTATCGGAGACGCCAACTACGAGAGCGGCCCCTCGGGGCTCTCCGCGTCTTCCATACTCGCTGAAAATCTGAGGCGCAAAGGCTTTCGTCTGAGGCGCTTCAAGACCGGGACGCCCGCGAGGGCGCTCGACAGCAGCCTCGACTTTTCGAAGATGACCGTCCAGGAGGGCGACGAGAAGATCGTGCCGTTCTCGTTCATGAACGACGAGCTGCACAGGGACCAGGTCCCCTGCTATCTCACGTACACCAATAAAAGCACTCACGAGATCCTGATGGACAACCTGTCCCGCTCGGCTCTGTTCGGCGGCGACATCGAGGGCGTCGGTCCGAGGTACTGTCCGTCCATAGAATCCAAGGTCGAGCGGTTCCGCGACAGGGAGCGGCACCAGTGCTTCGTCGAGCCGGAGGGGCTCTCCACCCACGAAATGTATCTGCAGGGAATGTCATCCAGCATGCCCGAGGACGTCCAGCTCGCCTTCTACAAAAGCATGCCGGGCCTTGAAAACATCGAGATCGCGCGCAGCGCGTACGCCATAGAATACGACTGCATAGACCCTCTGGAACTCAGGCTCAGCCTCGAACACAGGGATTTCCCCGGCCTCTTCTGCGCCGGGCAGTTCAACGGCAGCTCCGGCTACGAGGAAGCCGCCGCGCAGGGCCTCATGGCCGGGATAAACGCGGCGCTGTGGCTCGACGGAAAGGAGCCCTTCATCCTCGACCGCTCGGAGGCTTATATAGGCGTCCTCATCGACGATCTCGTCACGAAGGGCACGAACGAGCCGTACAGGATAATGACGTCACGCGCCGAGTACAGGCTCGTGCTGCGCCAGGACAACGCCGACGAGCGCCTTACCGAAAAGGGACGCGCGCTCGGGCTCGTCACGGATGAAAGATACGCGAAATACCTTGAAACCAAGCGTCTTACGGAAGAGGAGCGGATAAGGATTGCCGGCGCGCGCCTCTCTCCCGCCCGCTGCAACGGATATCTGGAGAGCATCGGCAGCGCGCCTCTTTCGGACGGCTGCAGCCTCGCGGAGCTCCTGAAGCGTCCGGAGCTTTCGTACGAACTGCTCGCGCCGCTCGATCCCGGAAGGCCGAAGCTTCCGTATCACGTTGTGACAAAGGTCGAGGTCGGAATAAAGTACGAGGGGTATATAGCCAAGCAGCTGCAGCAGATAGATCGCTTCAAAAAGCTTGAAAACAAGGCGCTTCCGGAGGATCTGGACTATCTGTCGATGGACGGCCTGCGCATAGAGGCCCGCCAGAAGCTCGACGCGCAGAGACCGCTTTCTGTGGGGCAGGCGTCGAGGATATCGGGCGTTTCGCCCGCCGACATAAACGTGCTTCTCGTATATCTGGAAAAGAACAGGAGGATGGGCGATGAGCGGCCTTAAAGCAGCGCTCGAAGGCTTCGGGCTCGACGCTTCCGCGGAAAAGCTCGCCTTGTACGAAGCCTTTGCGCGGAAGACGCTGGAATGGAACGAAAAGATCAACGTTACGGCGATCCGGGACTTCGGCGAGTTCATGGAAAAGAACGTGATCGACTCCCTCGCGCTCGCGCCGAGGAGAGAGCTTCTCGACGCCGGCAGGATAATAGACGTCGGCACGGGAGGCGGGCTGCCCGGAATGCCTCTGGCGATCGCTTTCCCAGAAAAGGAGTTCGTCCTTACGGACGCCGTCGGGAAAAAGCTCAGGGTCGTCGAGGCGGTCGCCGCGGAGCTCGGACTTTCGAACGTAACGACGGTCCACGCCAGAGCGGAAGAGCTCGCGTTCCGCGAAGGATTCCGCGAGAGCTTCGATCTGGCCGTGTCGAGAGCCGTCGCGAACATGTCGACGCTCTGCGAATACTGCCTGCCGTTCGTGAGGAAGGGCGGCTTCTTCTGCGCGTATAAGACGGACGGCGCCTCCGAAGAGATAACGGAGGCCTCCGGAGCCCTGAAAAAGCTCGGCTCCGGCCCCGCGGAGATCCATCCGAGCGGCATCGGCGGCAGCGGCCACGTCTTCGTGATATCGCGGAAGATCTCGGCGACGCCGAAGAAGTATCCGCGAAAGGCCGGGACGCCCTCGAAAGACCCCTTGAGATAAGTGTTTAAGCAATTGTTTCACGTGAAACGTCAGACGCGGCGTTTCACGTGAAACTTTTTTATCATCATGCCGCGCGCATGTGGCGCGGCGCGTTCCCGTGTAGTATAATCTTTGTATCGGAAACTGAAAGGGGAACAGGGGAAAAAGGAGGAGATATATTGGGTAAAGCGATAGCCATCTTCAACCAGAAGGGCGGCGTCGGAAAGACGACGACCAATATCAATCTTGCCGCGTGCCTCGCGATGAAGGGCAAGCGGGTGCTCGTGCTCGACATAGATCCGCAGGGCAATACGACCAGCGGCCTTGGAATATCAAAGAAGAACCTGGAACACACAAGCTACGACCTGCTCATAAACGATCGGCTGGATCCTCTGATGAGCATCTATAAGACGGGCGTCGACGGGCTCGATATAATACCGGCGAGCGTCGATCTGGCGGGCGCGGAGATAGAGCTCGTGCAGCTCGAGAGCCGCGAAAAGCGCTTAAAGAACGCGCTCGACGCGATACGCGTCCATTACGACTACATGTTCATCGACTGTCCGCCGTCCCTGGGCCTGCTGACGATAAACGCGCTCACGGCAGTGGACAGCGTCCTCATCCCGATACAGTGCGAATTCTACGCTCTCGAGGGCGTCAGCCAGCTCATGAGCACGATCGATCTCGTGCGCAGGAGCCTCAATCCCGCGCTGAGGATAGAGGGCGTCATCCTTTCGATGTTCGACGGCAGGACGAACCTTTCCATACAGGTCGTGGAGGAAGTGAAGAAGTACTTCGGAAGCAAGCTGTATTCGACCGTTATACCCAGAAACGTCAGGCTCGCGGAGGCTCCGAGCTACGGTCTTCCGATAACGAGCTACGACTCTCGTTCCAAGGGCGCGAAGGCTTATCAGGCCTTTGCCGAGGAATTTCTGAAAGTGGAGGAGTCCAATGGCAGGAAGTAAGCGCTCGGGTCTCGGAAGAGGCCTCGGATCCCTGTTCGGCGATCTGGCGTTCGATCCGGACGTAGTCAGCATCATGGAGACCGATATCCCCGCGAAAAGCGGCGCGCCGAAGGCGGAGCCCGCTCCCGCGAAGGCCGGGAAGAAGAGTTCCTCCGCAGGCGCGGGGAAGGCAGCCTCTGCCGCGAAGAGATCCGGCACGGCCTCCAAAAAGGCTGGGGCGGTCGGTAAAAACGCAGCAGAAAAAACGGCCGAGACCGTTGTATTTATAAGCCTCGACGACATCAAGCCCAACTCGAAGCAGCCGCGCAAGACCTTCAGCGAGGACGCTCTGGAGGAGCTCGCCGCGTCGATAAGGGAGAACGGCGTCATCCAGCCCGTACTACTTCGCCCCGCGGCCGTCGGATACGAGCTCGTGGCAGGCGAGCGCCGCGCCAGAGCCGCGAGAAAGGCAGGTCTCAGGCAGATCCCGGCGATAGTCAGGGATCTCGACGACCGCCAGAACAGCTACTTCGCGCTCATCGAGAACATGCAGCGCGAGGATCTCAACAGCATAGAGGAAGCGGAAGGCATAGCCGGCCTCATGGCCGAATACGGCCTCACTCAGGAGCAGGCGGCCTCCGCCGTAGGAAAATCGAGGCCCTATGTGGCGAACGCTCTGCGCCTCCTGAAGCTTCCCGAAAAGATACGCGTCATGATCGCTGAAAAGCGGTTGACCGCCGGTCACGCGAGGGCGATAGCCGGTCTGCCGACGGAGGCCCTCCAGCTCGAAGCCGCCGAAAAGGCCGCGAAGGAAGGCTGGTCGGTGCGCAGGATAGAGAGCTACACCGGAAGCGCCTCTAAAAAGAAGGCCTCGCGCAGAAGGGCGAAGCCGGGCAGGGACGCGCAGATAAAGGATATGGAGGAGCGCCTCTCCTCCGCGGTCGGAACGCGCGTGCGCATAAACGGCAGCGAAAAGCGCGGAAAGCTGGAGCTCGAGTACTACAGCCGCGGCGAGCTCGAAAGGCTCCTGGAGCTGCTGCTTCAGGAATAAAGTGCCCCGGGCTTTGGCCCTGAGGCTTCCCGGCGCTGTACGAAGGAAAAGGAACGCATGACGATAAACGAAGAACGTTCGAAAATGATCAGGGATCTTTATAAAGAAGGCCGGACGGCCGAAGAGATCGCCGATCTGTTCAATATTTCAAAGGAAGAAGTCATAGACGCCGTAAACGCGATACATCCGGGTCTCTATTCGGAAAAAGAGACTATTTTCGCGGAAACGAAAGCAGAGCCCAAATACAATGTGCTCTGCGTTCTCGGCGGCGTGCTCGCCGTCCTCGGTATATTTACTCTGGTCCTCTCCATCCCGGCGTTCATCGTCTGCAGGATGGGGATGAAAGAAGCCTTGGAATGCGGCGAAAAGGGCTATGACATCGCCCGCGCGGGGAAGATCATCAGCATCGTCATGATGGTCATCCTCGCGATCATCATCGTCCTGACGATAGCCGCGCACGGCCTGCTCTTCTCAGCGGTCTTCAGGCATATATTCTGATCTCCGCGTCACTTTTTCCGCGCGAGGCTGTTGATGTACTCCATGCGGCGGTCGAGGGCGTCGCTCATCTCGGCGCACTCGAAAAGTTCCTTTGCGGCCTGTTCCGACAGCTCCACGTCCTTCTTGTAGCGGATCGTGTGCTCCACGCTCGCCCACCAGTCCATCGCCAGAGTGCGGAACTGGACCTCGACCTTCATCAACTTCTTGTGGTCATGAAGGAAAATAGGCACAGCGACCACAAGATGCAGGCTCCTATAACCGCTCGGCTTGGGGTTTGATATGTAGTCCTTGCGCACGAGCAGCTGCACGCCGTCCTGGCTGAGGAACGCCTCGGCCAGCTGATATACGTCGGACTGGAACGAGCAGATGACGCGCACGCCCGCGACGTCGTTAAGGTTGTTCTCTATGCTCTCGACGGTGAGCGGATACGAGTTGCGCGACAGCTTGTCCATTATGCTGTCGAAGCTCTTGATCCTCGTCTTTATCGTTTCGATGGGGTTTCTGTCGTACTTGATGGAAAAGTCCTCGTCCAGCACGCGGAAGCGGGTCTCGACCTCCATCATCGCGCAAGTGTAATACGAGATGAGTTCCTTGTAGGGCAGAGACTGCTCTTTCATCCATTTGCGCACCGAATTTCTCGCCCTCGGGATTATGTTGTGCTCCTGCTTTGCCATAATGACCTCCTGATAATTATCATGCAGCTAAGCCTCTTTAATTTTAATACAAACGCCGTCCGTAAACAAGGCCGCGGAGCCTCCGCGCTCTTGACAAAAGGCCCCCTTCAAAGTACACTTTGAACAGGTGCTTTAAGGTTGGTCTTGCAAGGCCGCTAAGGACTGCGCATATATGCGGATCATATTCATCGGAGATCGTTTTTTGTGCTGCGTCCTTTCGGATGCGGCTTTTTTATGAAAGGAATGCAGATGGATCTCGCGATCAGAAATGCGGATATCTTCCGGGACGGAGCTCTCCGGAAGGGGAACGTCTCCGTGGAGGGAGGCGCCCTCGGCTTTTCCGGCAGCTGCGCCGGAAGCGTTTTTGACGGCAGCGGTCTTTGCGTCGTTCCCGGGCTCGCGGATGTTCACGTTCATCTGCGGGAGCCGGGTTTTTCTTATAAAGAGACGATAGCCACGGGCAGCGCGGCTGCGGCCAGAGGGGGATACTGCGCGGTGTGCAGCATGCCGAACCTCGACCCCGTGCCGGGAACGCTCGCGGCGCTGCGCGAGCAGCTCGATATAATAGAGCGCGACGCGAAGATAAAGGTCGTCCCCTACGGCTCGATAACGAAGGGCCTCAAAGGCGAAGAGCTCTCGGACATGGAGGCTCTGGCGCCGTACGTCGCGGCCTTCACCGACGACGGAAAGGGCGTCCAGGACAGAGCCATGATGCGCGAGGCGATGCTCCGCGCCAAGGCGCTCGGAAAGATGATAGTCGCGCATTGCGAGGACAACTCGCTGCTCTTCGGCGGCTACATCCACGACGGCGAATATTGCAGGAAGAACGGCCACAGGGGGATATCCTCCGAGTCCGAATGGCGGCAGATCGCAAGGGATCTGGAGCTCGCGGCGGAGACGGGCTGCAGCTACCACGTCTGCCACGTGTCGGCGCGGGAGAGCGTCGGTCTGATACGCGAGGCGAAGGCCTCCGGCGTCGACGTCACGTGCGAGACGGCGCCGCACTACCTGCTGCTCGACGATTCGAAGCTTAAAGAAGACGGGCGGTTCAAGATGAATCCGCCGATCCGCGGCTACTGGGACAGGGAAGCGCTGCTCGAGGGCATCCTCGACGGGACGGTCGACATGATCGCGACGGACCACGCCCCTCACTCCGCGGAGGAAAAGAGCAGAGGTCTTGAGAAGAGCCTTTTCGGCATCGTCGGCATAGAGACCGCGTTCCCCCTGCTCTACACGGAGCTCGTAACGAGGGATTTCATAGATCTTAAAAAGCTGATAGACCTGATGCGCGAGAACCCGCGCAGGCGTTTTTCGCTCGACGTGCCGTTCGAAGAGGGAAGGCCCGCGAACTTCGCGGTCTTCGACCTGAACGCGCTTTACGAGATAGATCCCGCGGACTTCCTGTCCAAGGGAAGGAGCACGCCGTTCGAGGGCCGGCAGGTCCTGGGCGAATGCAGGCTCACGGTCTGCGGCGGAAGGCCGGCCTATATCGGCCGCGGCTTCGAAGAGCTGGCCGAAAAGGAGGGATAGCAAAGCCGATGCAGCTGTCAAACTACACCATTCTCGAAAACAGCGGACTTGTCGAGTCCGTCTACAGGATAAGGCTCGCCGGGATAACGGACGATATAAGCGCTCCGGGGCAGTTCGTCAACGTGCTGATCGACGG
>JAEEVI010000064.1 GCA_016287035.1 Bacillota bacterium | reverse complement strand
CGATATGAGGACCCTGTCGCCGCTTTTGAGCGACGCGAGCTTCTCCGCGCCGCGGACGAGCGTTCCGAGCTCGCCTTTATAGCGCGCGAACAGTATCGAAAAGCTCGTGAGCATTATGTCTGCGGGCGTGTCCTTCGCCACCCGCGCGAACGCCTGCGAATCGGTTATCACCAGCTTCGGCTTTTTCGCGAGCGAGGCGAGCGTTTGCGCGACCTCGGTATCCTGGCACGCGGCGAACGAGCAGCGGGCGTCGAGCACGTCGCGCATCACCTGCTGCTGGGGAAGTATAAGGCGGCCCTTCGGAGCGGACTCGTCGATCGGTATGACGAGCAGCACCATGTCGCCGGGCTCCAGCAGATCCGCGACGAGCCTTCGCTGAGGCCCGCCGCGCCGCGCGAAGGCCGCGAGCTTCTCCTTGAGCTCCGTTACGTTCTCTCCCGTGAGGGCGCTCACGTATATGCCGTTTTCGGGAAGGGCGGGTCTGTCGGAGAGCAGGTCCGCCTTGTTGTAGGCAGTTATAAATGGCAGGCCGCGCTGCCCGAACAGAGCCAGCAGCGCGCGGTCCTCTTCTGACAGTCCGGCGCGCGCGTCGGCGACGAGCACGGCTATGTCCGTCTGCGCGAGGATCTGCCTCGCCTTCGCCATGCGCTTTTCGCCGAGCTCGCCTTCGTCGTCGAGGCCCGGCGTGTCGATTATGACCACAGGACCGAGCGGCAGCAGCTCCATTGCTTTGCGGACAGGGTCGGTCGTCGTGCCCTTTACGTCGGACACGACGGCGAGGTCCTGGCCCGTCACGGCGTTCACGAGGCTCGATTTTCCGGCGTTCCTCATGCCGAAGAAGCCGATGTGCAGCCGCTCCGAAGAGGGCGTGTCGTTGAGGCTCATAAGTTTCTCCTTTTATTGAAAGATCGTCGCCGGACGCGTTCGCGCACAAGGGCTGCGAGGCTGGCAGAACATCGATATCTTCTTCGCTATCTTGGCACGCGCGCGAACTCGCTCGTTTCTACGGGCGAAACTCGCTCGGACAGCGCGCGCTGCGCCGGCATGGCCGGCCGCGCCCGCGATAACGCTCGAAGATATCGTGTCTGCAGACGCCTCTCCGCCAGTGCGCTCACACATCCGGCGACGATCTTTTAAAAAATAAACCTCTTAGAACCTGAAGTCCCTGCGGTTGGAATTGCGGATGTCCTCGATGTTCTTCCGCGCGACTTCGCGGACGTTCTCCTGCGGGATGCGCTCCAGCTCGCGCGCGACCATCTCGTAGCCGAGCTTCTTCGTCTCGGGCGACGCGTAGTCCTCGAGGTACTCGCTCAGCGTCATCAGCGCGTTCGGGTGGCAGCAGTTGAGGATCTGGCCGGTCTTGCACAGCGACATGAAGCGGTCGCCGGTGCGGCCGAGCCTGTAGCAGGCCGTGCAGAACGAGGGGATGTGGTCCTGCTCCATCAGCCAGCGGATGACCTCGTCGAGCGTCCTCTGGTCGGAGACGTCGAACTGCTCGGTGTCGTGCGGGCGGTCCTCCTCGGTGTAGCCGCCGACGCTCGTGCGGCTCCCGCCGCTTATCTGGCTGACGCCCAGCTTGAGCAGCTTTTCTCGCACGGTCTGGTTCTCGCGGGTCGAGATGATGAGGCCGGTGTAGGGGACCGCGAGGCGGATGCACGCGGTTATCTTGGCGAACGTCTCGTCGTCGATGCCGTTGTCGAACGCGTCCGGATCGATGTCGTCGGCCTTCTTTACGCGCGGGACGCTTATCGTGTGCGGCCCTACGCCGTGGACGGCCTCGAGATGCTCGGCGTGCATCAGAAGACCGGCGAATTCGTACTTGTAGAGCTCCAGGCCGAACAGGACGCCGAGCCCGACGTCGTCGATGCCGCCCTCCATGGCCCTGTCGTGCGCCTCGGTGTGGTAGGCGTAGTCGTGCTTCGGTCCGGTCGGATGCAGCCTGAGATAGCTCTCCTTATGGTACGTCTCCTGGAACAGGATGTACGTGCCGATGCCCGCGTCCTTGAGCTTTCTGTAGTTCTCGACGGTCGTGGCCGCGATGTTCACGTTGACGCGGCGGATCGCGCCGTTCTTGTGGTTTATCGAATAGATCGTGTCGATGCATTCGAGTATGTACTCGATCGGATTGTTCACGGGGTCCTCGCCGGACTCGATCGCCAGGCGCTTGTGCCCCATGTCCTGCAGCGCGATGACCTCCGCCTTAAGCTCCTCCTGCGTGAGCTTCTTTCTGGCGATGTGCTTGTTCTTGAGGTGGTACGGGCAGTAGAGACATCCGTTGACGCAGTAGTTGGACAGGTACAGCGGCGCGAAGATGACGATGCGGTTGCCGTAGTAGGCTTCCTTGATCTCCTCGGCTATCTTGTAGATCTCCTCGATCTTTTCGGGGATCTCGCAGGCGAGCAGCACGGAGGCCTCCCTGTGGGTGAGGCCGGGACAGATATATCCCGTGACGCCCTTCTTCGGGCGGGCCTTTTCGAGTATCTCGTCGATCAGCGCGACGTTGTTCTTGTTCGCCTCGGCGTACGCGAGCGTCTCGCGGATCTCCTCGTCGTTTATGAATTCTTCGGCTTTGAGCGATTTGGGATCGTATTTCATTTTTCTTCTTCCTTTCTTCGGGGTTAGAACGAACTTCCCCCTGAGCTATATCTTCAGGACGTCGCCGCGGCTGTCGACCAGCTCGCAGCCTATGGCGCGCATCCTCTCCTGCAGTTCCTTTTTCTTGTTCAGCGAGTCTATCCCCGTGACGGCCTTGTTGTCGTACAGCGCGTATTTCGCGCGCGTTTCGGGGGGCGACAGGTTCGGCATTATGACGTTCGCTCCGGCCAGTATGCCGCGCTCCCAGCCGTTTTCGGCCGCGGTCTCCAGCGCCGTCGTGGCGGGCAGGAGCACCGGCGGATGGATCAGCCGGATGACGCTCAGCAGAAAGCACGTGAGCTCCGCCGTTCCGGCCGTCATCCCGGCGAAGGGCGTGTCCTTCTGCGGAAGGAACGGACCGATGCCGCACATGTCCGGGCGGAACTCTTCGATGAACTTGAGGTCTTCCGCGACGTGCGCGCTCGTCTGGAAGGGCGCTCCGACCATGAAGCCGCAGCCGACCTGATATCCGAGGCCGCGCAGGTCTTCGAGGCACCGCATCCTGTTCGCGTGCGACATCGAGCCCGGGTGCAGCCTGCCGTAGAGCTCCTCGTCCGCGGCTTCGTGGCGCAGCAGGTACCTGTCGGCGCCCGCGCGGCGCAGCCTTTCGTAGCTTTCGAAGCTCCGCTCTCCGAGCGACAGCGTGACCGCGCAGTCCGGGTGGCGGTCCTTCAGCTCCTCGATGATCGGGCAGAGGACGTCGTCCGTGAAATGACCGTCCTCGCCGCCCTGCATCACGAACGTGCGGAAGCCCAGCCCGTAGCCGGCGCCGGCCGCGTCGACTATCTGCTTCTGCGTGAGCCGGAAGCGGTCGCAGGCGGCGTTGCTCTTCCTGATGCCGCAGTAATAGCAGTCGTTTTTGCAGACGTTGCTGATCTCTATGAGCCCGCGCGTGTACACGGCGTTCCCGTAGACGCGCCGCCTTTCGTCCGAAGCGAGCTCAGCAAGACGCGCCGCAAGCTCCGGCGTGCGGCTGTCGATAAGCTGCTTGTATTCGCTTTCGGTGAGGCTGTGCTGCTGCGACAGCTTTTCCGCGAGTTCTCCGGCAGCGGGGGACGTCATCCTATCACGTTGGAATACGCCGTCTTGACGGTGATGTCGGGCAGGTTGCCGATCTTGCCGGCGAGGGCCGCGATATCGTCCTGCGGCGCGTCGAGGACGACGCTTATGATGTTGATGCCGCGCTGGCGGTAGGGGATGCCCATGCGGCCTATGATCATGTCGCCGTATTCGTGGAGCAGCTTGTTGAGGGGCTCAACGTCGCCGTTCCGCTCGACTATTATGCTTATTACAGCTACTCTCGTTTCCATTTTATATACCTCCATAAAAAACGGCCTGCCGCGGCTGCTCTGAGCTGCGGTAAGCCTTGGCCCGCGGCGGAACGTCGTTCCGGCCGCCGTTATTCGCGTAGCGCCTCGCTTGCCGTCAGCCTCCGCGTCCGCGGGAGCTTCTTGTCAGTCAGCTTTCATGAATGATATCACGGGGCGCTGCGGTTGTCTATATGAAAAGCGGTATTTCGGGCTGCTATCTTCCCTCCGCCAGGCACTTCTCGTAGACGGCGACGCACGATTCGGCGAACCGTTCCAGCGAGAACTGCTCGAGGACGGTCTTTCTCGCTGCCGCGCCCACGCGCGCTCTCAGCTCCGCGCTGCCGCGCAGCTCCTCGAGTATCGCCGCGAAGTCCTCTTCGTCCTTATAGATATAGCCGTTCTCTCCGTGGACCACGACGTCGCGCAGGCAGTCGTCGTCCTTGCAGATGACGGGGAGCCCGGAGGCCATCGCCTCCATGTAGGTGAGCCCCTGCGTCTCGCTGTCCGACGCGTTGACGAACACGTCGCCGGCCGAATAGTAGCCCGCGACCTCGTCGGCCGGGACCATTCCCGTAAAGATGATGCGGCCCTCCAGCCCGAGCTCTGCCGCCATCGAACGCAGCTCGCGCTCGTACGGGCCTCCGCCAACTATGAGCATGCGCTGGTCCTCGCGGCAGTCGTTCTTGAGCATCCACAGCAGCTCCTCGACGTTCTTTTCCTTGGCGAGGCGGCCGAGGTAGAGCAGGACGCACTCGTCCTCCCTTATGCCGAACTTTTCGCGCAGGCCCGCGCGCAGCGCGGGATCGTCCTTCATGAACTGGTCCATGCTCAGCCCGGACGGTATGACGTTGATCGGCTTTTTTACCCCGTAGCCTTCGAGCATGTCTGCTATCTTTCCTGACGGAACGATGACGGCCTGGGTGGCGGCT
>JAEEVI010000063.1 GCA_016287035.1 Bacillota bacterium | reverse complement strand
TTCTGTTCTCGGGATCCTGCAGTATGCCGCGCTGCATGCGCGAGAGCGCCGTCAGCTGCGAATGCTTTCCGGAGACCTGGCCGTAGACGCGCTTCATCAGCTCGCCGTAGAGGTCCGGATGACGCTGCAGGACAGCCATCATGTCCTCGTTCCCGAGGCGGAAAACGACCGTGCGTCCCAGAGAGCGCACAGTCGAGAGCCTTCTCTGTCCGGCGAGGACGGCGTATTCTCCGAAATACTGCCCCTCGCGGAGCACGTTTATCTGTTCGCCGTCGCGGTCGAGGACGACGGCGCTGCCCGATTCGAGGAAGTACATGCCGTCGGGCTCGGCGTCTATCTCGCAGATATCCTGTCCGTGGCTGAACTGCAGGCGCACGAGCTTTTCGCGGATCTCCGCGGTCTCCTTTTCCGCCTGCGGCCCCTGGCCGATCTTAAAGAAGCTCTGTATATAGTTGTCGTCGATCTGTTGGGGCATGGGAGTCTGATCAGCGGAGCCGGGCGAGGAACCGCTCGAGGCGCAGGAGCACTTCCTCGATGTTCTTCATCGAGGCGGCGTAGCTTATGCGGACGTAGCCCTCTCCGACCGGCCCGAAGGCCGTTCCGGGGATGACCGCGACCTTTTCCTCCATGAGGAACTTCATGCAGAAATCCTCGGACGAAAGGCCGGTGCTCCTTATGCTCGGGAACAGGTAGAACGCGCCGAGCCCTTCGAAGCATTCGAGGCCGAGGCGTCTGAGCCCGTCGAGCAGATAGCGGCGGCGTCCGTCGTATTCCTGCTTCATGTATTCGATATCCTCGTCGCCGTTGCGCAGCGCTTCTATCGCCGCGAACTGGCTGGTCGTGGGAGCGGACATTATGCCGAACTGGTGGAGCTTCGTGATCGCGCCGATCACCGGGGCGGGTCCGCAGACGTAGCCCATGCGCCAGCCGGTCATCGAATACGATTTTGAGAAGCCGTTGACGAGTATCGTGCGGTCGTACATGCCGGGGATGCCCGCGATCGAGCAGTGGGTCCCGCTGTAGGTGAGCTCGCAGTAGATCTCGTCGGAGATGACCATTATGTCGGTATCGCGCAGAACGTCCGCGACGGCTTCGAGGTCCTCCTTCTCCATGATCGCGCCCGTGGGGTTGCAGGGGTAGGGGAGGATCAGCACCTTTGTCTTCGGCGTTATGGCCTCGCGCAGCGCCTTCGCCGTGAGGCGGAAGCCGTCCTCCGCGCGCGTCTCGATGTATACGGGCTTGCCGCAGGCCATGAACGACAGCGGCGCGTAGCATACGAACGACGGCGTCGGCACGAGCACCTCGTCGCCGGGCTCGAGCATGCAGCGCAGCGCGACGTCGATGCCCTCGCTGCCTCCGACCGTGACTATGATCTGCCCGTTCGGGGAATATTCGAGGCCGAAGCGGCGCCTGAGGTACGCGGCGATCTCCTTTCGCAGATCGGATATGCCGGCGTTGGGCGTGTACTTTGTGAAGCCCTTTTCGAGCGAGTAGATGCCGGCGTCGCGTATGTGCCAGGGCGTGGCGAAATCCGGTTCGCCTATGCCAAGCGATATGCCGTCCTCCATCTCGTTGAGCAGGTCGAAATACCTGCGTATCCCGGAGGGCTTCACCGAGAGGATGCGGCTGTTGAGTATTTTGGAGTAGTCCATCAGTCGAGCACGAACCTTTCCTTGTAGTCCTCCTGCGGCTTGAAGATCATCCTCTTTTCCTTGTATTTCTTGAGGATGAAGTGGGTGGCCGTGCCGGAGACGCCCTCGATCGTCGAGAGCTTCTGCGATACGAACAGCGCGACCTGCTTTAAGCTGTGGCCGGAGATGATGACGCACAGGTCGAAGCTGCCGCTCATGAGATAGAGCGACTCGACCTCCTCGTACTGATAGATGCGCTGGGCGATGCGGTCGTAGCCGTCGCCTCTCTGCGGTATGACGGTGACCTCTATGAGAGCCGTTATGTATTCCTCGTCGTAGAGATCCCAGTTGATGATCGGCTCGTAGCCGAGAAGTATGCCTTGCTTTTTATATTCCTCCAGAGCGGCCTTCGTCTCTTCTTCCGTCATGCCGGCGAGCGCCGCCAGCTGTTCGGTGTTGAGGCTGCAGTCGTCTTCGAGGAGCCTTAGCAGATTCTTCATTTTTCTTGCCCTCGTCTCTTACTTTTACGCGGCGCCTCCGCGCCGCGCCCCGGCCCGTCCGCCGGATGCCGGAAAGCGTTGATATGAACGCTTTCTGTTAACAAGAGATTTTAACACCTGTTCGGCCGCGTTGTCAATTAAAGGTAAAGAGAAGCGCAGCCTACGGGCGGGGATCGTTCCGCTCGGGCGATTCGGTGAGGTATTCCCAGTAGCGCGTTGGAATGAAGCTCTTCTGAAGGTCCGGGTTAAGGCGCTCCTTTATGGCGGCGGCCGTGAAATAGCCGCGCCAAAGGTTCCTGTAGGCCTCCTCGTCCTTTGAGAAGCGCGGCGAGAAGGTCTTCGGGAGCGGCCGCATGACCCAGCGGCCCCTGCCCGCGAACGCCGCCTTTTCGCGCTTCACGTCGTGTATGACGAACGCCTCGCGGCGGTACCTGTTGAGGAAGTGCGGCATCATGAGCTGCGTTATGTCGCAGTTCGGAGCGTATTCGGCGTAGAGGATCTCGACGCCGTCCTCCGGGCAGACGACGGAGAACCGGAGGATGCCGAGGAACCGGTCGAGCTCCCAGTTTACCTTGCGCTCCAGCACGTCGATGCGGCGCACGTCCGGGTCGCCGTGGAGCATGTCGATACAGGGGCCCGTCTTGAAGCCCTTGAAGACGTAGCGCAGGACGTCCATCTCGCGGCCGCTCTCGCCGCAGAGGAAGGCCTTGTAGCACCTTCGCAGCGACTGCCTCGACAGCTTTTTCTCTATCGCGGCCGACACCCTGTCCGCCTTGCTCCTGTCCGTGACGATGAGCTGGCGCCTCGCGAAGCCGAGCTGGCCCGCGTCGCTCTCCGCGATGATGGCCTCCGCGGGCTCGACGTAGACGTGGGCGAAGAAGCAGGTGAGCATGCCGTCGAAGGTGCCGTCATATATGTATTCCATCTCGCGCCTCCGCCGGTGTGCCTGGCGCGGCCGCTCCGGAGAGCCTGTCCGCCGCGCCGGAAAGCCTTCCGGCCGCCGGTCCGTCCGGGCTGAACATGTCCAGCTGCACTCCGCCGCTCTGCATGAGAAGGTGGTCGCGCAGAGAGTCCTGCTTTACCCCGCCGCCGTAGTAGCGGCCGTTCACCGTTATGAAATATTTAGCGCGCTTTAGTACGGCGCCGATCCTTTTGAGGTCGTCGTAGCTGAGCGCGGCGGCCCTTCGCTGCCTGATTATCCGCATGACAGAGAGGTTCCCCAGCCCTGGCACGCGGAGCAGCGCCTCGGCGTCGGCCCTGTTGATCTCGACCGGGAAGAACTCCGGATGGCGCAGGGCCCAGGAGACCTTGGGGTCGAGCTCGACGTCGAGGTCCGGATGTGCCTCGTCCACGATCTCGTCGGCCGAAAAGCCGTAGAACCGCATGAGCCAGTCGGCCTGATACAGCCGGTGCTCGCGCAGCAGGGGGACCGTCGTTCCTATAGCCGGGAGCAGCGGAGAATCGTTGAGCGGTATGTAGGCGCTGAAATAGACGCGGCGCATGAGGAACTTTTTGTACATGGCGTGCGACAGCGCGAGTATCTGAAGATCCGTGTCGCCCGTGGCGCCGATGATGAGCTGCGTCGTCTGTCCGGCGGGGGCGAACCTGTCCTTGCGGACGGCCATCCTTGTGTCTATCTGGCGCAGCGACATGCCTTCGGCGGCGCCGTCGAACACTACGGCCGCCGTGTCGAGGCCGCCGCCGGACGCTATGGCGCCGGAGCCGACGCCCGCGAGGAGCGTTCCCTTCGGGTCGCCGTGGGCGTAGGCGGAGGCGCGGTCTTCCAGGGTGTTCGGTGCGTATCTGTATTTCGAATATCTGTTGCCGGCGCCGACGAGCGCGCGCTGTTCGGCCAGCCCGTCCGTTATCTGGCGCATCGGCCGCAGGATGCCCTCCGGGCTCTTCTGCGGCGCGAGCCTGGCGAGGCTCTCCCTGTTGGGAAGCTCTATATTTACGCTGACCCTGTCCGCGAGAAAGCCGATGCGCCGCACCAGCTGCGGGTCCGCGCCGGGTATGAGCTTGGCGTGTATGTAGCCGAGGAAGCCGAAGTCTTCGCGCAGCATGCGCAGCGCTTCGCAGATCTCCTCGGTAGTCCTGTCCGGATGGCCGTCGACGGCGGAGCTGAGGAAAAGGCCCTCGATGTAGTTGCGCCGGTAGAACTCCATCGTGAGCTCCGCCAGCTCCTTCGGCGTAAAGGCTGTCCGCTCCACGTCGTTGCTGCGCCTGTTGACGCAGTACGCGCAGTCGTATACGCAGCGGTTCGTGTAGAGGACCTTGAGCAGCGACACGCAGCGGCCGTCGGCCGTCCAGGTGTGGCAGATGCCGCAGGAGGCCGCGCTCCCGATGTGACCGTCGCTTCCCCTGCGCTCCGTTCCGGAGGAGCTGCAGGAGACGTCGTATTTCGCGGCGTCGCTGAGGATCCTGAGTTTTGCCATTACGAGGTCGAAGTTTTCCATGACAAAATTATATAGCGGCGCGAACATTTGTTCAAGCCGCTATATGATGTGGGATGACGGCGCGGGAACACTATTTGTTGGTCCGAAGGCGCGAAAAGCCCGGACGCCGAAGCGTCCGGGCGGGAAGCTTTTTATTCGCGGGCCGCGATGGCGTCCGAGAAATGGGCTCCGGAGGTCTGCTGCGGAGCGGCCTTTTCGCCGGTGGGCCGGCTGACGCAGATTATCGACGGGCCGCTGCCGGACTGGAGCACCGCGAGGTATTTGCCGGTGGCCTTGAGCCGTTCTATCTCGGCTCCGATCTGCGGGAAGAGCCTGCAGGCCGGCGCCTGGAGGTGGTTCTGCATGAGCGCCGCCTTCATCTCGAGCGTGGGGGCTGACAGGAAGCTGCCGATCCTTATGCGGCACTTGCTGTCCTCCGGGCGGAGCTCGGAGTAGACGGCCGGCGTCGGGACCTCGATCTTCGGCGTGCGCACGGAGATGCGGCAGTCGACGGGCGAGACGAACTGGAGCTCGGTGCCCGTGCCGCGCGCGATAGCGGCGGGCCTTCCGGTCTGAGCAGCCAGGCAGAACGGAACGTCGCTGCCAAGCGCGGCCGCCAGAGCGTACAGCTTCCGGTCGACCGGGATATCCCAGAGCTTCGCGAGGCCGCGCAGCAGCGCCGCGCCGTCGGCGGAGCCGCCGGCCAGGCCCGCCGCGACCGGTATGCGCTTGTGCACCGTTATCTTTATCCTCTCGCCCCTTCCGGGGTGATACGTGTCGTGCATGAGCGCGGCCGCCCTGTAGGCCAGGTTCCGCTCGTCGGAAGGCAGCTGCTCGCTGCCCGGATCGAGACTTATGAACAGCCTGCCCGAGGGCATGTCCTCGCACGCTATCCAAATGTCGTCGCACAGGCCTATGGCCTGCATAAAGCTCTCGATCTCGTGGTAGCCGTCGGGCCTTTTGCCCAGAACGTTGAGCACGAGATTCACCTTCGCGAATGCCTTTACGTGTGTCTGCTTCATCTTCTCCCGGGCGGCCTCGGGTCTGCCGCGCCCTGTTCGGACCGTCAAATTCTGTGGCTGATACATTTAAACGATTTATTATACCACAGAAACCGCCCGAAAATTACAGATCGGGACGGCTCGTTTTCTCTTTCGTTTCGCGGCAGGTCCCCCTTTTTTCGCGCGGCAAAACTTGATATAATATTCAGGTTGATAAAGCACGCGGGAGGGCGCCATGCAAACAGGTTTCGATTCCGAAAAATATCTGGAAGATCAGTCAAAATACATACTCGAGAGGATAAACAGCAAGAAGTGCGAGAGGCTGTACCTGGAGTTCGGCGGAAAGCTGGTGAACGACAAGCACGCCGCGAGGGTGCTGCCGGGCTTCGACCAGAACGCCAAGATAAAGCTGCTCGCCAGGATGAAGGACCAGGCGGAGATAATAATCTGCATCTACGCCGGAGACATCCTCACGAACAAGACCCGCCAGGACTACGGCATAACGTACGACCTGGAGGTCATGCGCATAATCGACAGGTTCCGCAAGTACGAGCTGTCCATAAACAGCGTCGTCGTCACCAGGTACGAGGACCAGCCCGCCGTCAACCAGTTCATAAGCAAGCTCGAGCGCAGAGGCATAAAGACGTACAAGCACAACGCGACGAAGGGCTATCCCACGGACGTCGACACGATCGTCAGCGAGGAGGGCTACGGCGCGAATCCGTACATCGAGGTCACCAAGCCGCTCGTCGTCGTGAACGCTCCGGGCCCCGGCTCCGGCAAGCTCGCCACGTGTCTTTCGCAGCTGTACCACGAGAACAAGCGCGGGGTAAAGGCGCGCTACGCCAAGTTCGAGACCTTCCCGATCTGGAACCTGCCGCTCAAGCACCCCGTCAACATCGCCTACGAGGCGGCGACCGTGGACCTGAAGGACGTCAACATGGTCGACTCCTTCCACATCGAGGCGTACGGCCAGATGGCGGTCAACTACAACAGGGATATGGAGATATTCCCTGTCGTAAAGAGGATCATAGAGAAGATAACCGGCGAAGCCGCCGAGTACAACTCGCCCACGGACATGGGCGTCAACAGGGCGGGCTTCTGCATAACCGACGACGAGGTCTGCAGAAAGGCCTCGTGCCAGGAGATAATACGGCGCTACCTGATCGCGGCCGTCGACTACAAGAAGGGCAACATCGCCTGGGAGTGCCTCGAAAGGGCCAAGCTCCTCATGGACGAGGTCGGCCTCACCGTGAACGACCGCTCCGTGGTAAAGCCGGCCGTCGATTACGCCGAATACAAGCGCTCGCTCGATCCGCGCTACGAGAACGTCATCGCGATGGCGATGGAGCTCCCAGACGGGTCGATCGTGACGGGACGCAGCTCGCGCAGGATGGTCGCGGGCGCGGCGCTGCTGCTCAACGCCGTCAAGAAGATATGCGGCATACCCGACGAGGTCGACCTCATATCGCCCGACGTGCTCAAGACGCTGCAGCACCTCAAGACAGACATACTGAAGCACGAGAAGTCCTCGCTCAACATGGAGGAGGTCCTGTCGGCGCTCACGATATCGGCCGCGGTAAATCCGATCGCGGCGCTCGCCGTGGACAAGCTCCCGCTGCTCGCGGGCTGCAAGGCGCACTGCACGGCGATACTCAGCGAGGTCGACTCGCAGGTGTTCCACGATCTTTCGATCGACGCCACCAGCGAGGCCGAGTTCTCGACGAACAGCCTTTATCTGGGATAGGGGACGTCAGGGGGTAAAATGAAGAGATTCCTATGCGCGGCGCTGGCTCTGGCGCTGGCGCTCTCGGGGACTGCCGCGGCTTTCGCCGCCGGCGGGGACAAGATAGTGTACAGCTACGAAACGAGGAGCGTGACGGAGCAGCTTACGCTCGACGGCGGCATCACCGCCCGCGTCACCGTCCCGAACTATTTCGGAAGCTTCGACATGGCGCTGACGACGTTTCAGGGGACGGTCGACAGCGAAGTGCACGTCATATACATACCGGACAGCAAGTGGGACGGAAACAGCTGCTATTCCGCTGTGACCATGACTCTGCGCTCCGGAAAGTCGCGTCTGTTCTCAGGCTCCACGCCCATCGTATGCTGGAAGGAGCTCTACAGCTACGGCCTCATGCCCGTCGAGGGCGGCAGCGCCGTATTCTCCGGCAGCAGCCTCGCGATGAATTTCCTCGAAGGGCCCGGCCTCTACACGGCGCAGGCCACGATCCCGTATTCCGCGGAGGACCTCGGGACCGACGACTACGCCGCCGCGGCCGCCTCGCACGCGGACAGGCTCTCCTACACGGCCGCCGGCTACAATTTCGTGTTCCTTCTCAACGACACCGCGATAGAGAACGTCCTCAGCACCGGAAAGCTCGATCCTTCCTCGCAGACCGAATGGCCCGAGCTCGCCGGATACCTGCGCGCGCACCGCACCGAAACGCTCGTCGAGCCGACCGCCGAAGAAAAGCTCGCGCGCTTCACCCTGCAGCGCAGATATACGCCCGGAATGTTCCTCGATATGCCGAGGAGCTCCAGCCACTGGTACGACGGCGCCGTCAGGAGCGCCTACGAGCTCGGCTTCATGCAGGGCTCCGGCACGGACTTCCTTCCCGAAAACAGCATCTCCGTCGCGGAGTGCGTAACGATCGCGGCCAGGATGCACGATATATACAACGGCGGCAGCGGCACGTTCCAGCAGGGCGCCGTGTGGTACTCGACGTACGTCAACTACGCGTCAGCGAACGGGATAATAAAGGCCGGGGAGTTCACCGACCTTTCGAGGCCCGCGACGAGAGCCGAGATGGCTTACATACTCGCGAACTCCGTCTCGCCCGACGCGATCCCCGCAGTTAAGAACACCGTGCTGATACCGGACGTGACGACCGGAACGCCGCACTGGGAGCAGATCCTGGCGCTGTACAAGGCGGGCGTCCTGACGGGCTACTCCGACGGCAGCTTCGAGCCGTACAGCACGATAACCAGAGCGGAGACGGCCGCCATAATCTCGCGCATAGCCGATCCGTCCCAGAGGGCGGCGGCGAAATGAGGATCCGGCCGATAAGCCTTAAGACGAGGCAGATACTTGCCGTTATAGGGATCGCGCTTATCCTGTGCGGCCTTTCTCTCAAGATAGGCCGGCGCTACGCGGTACTCACGAAGCTCTTCGGCGCGAAGCAGCCCTGCCTCATACTCATGTACCATAACCTGACGACGGACGAGGCCGAATGCGGCAGCGTGACGGTCACTCAGGACAGGTTCCGCGCTGACATAGAATGGCTCAAAGAGAACGGCTACTCCTTCATCCTGCCTCAGGATCTGGCGGAGAAGAAGCCGCTTCCCGACAAGCCGGTCATGATAACGTTCGACGACGGCTATCTGAGCAACTACACGCTCGCGTACCCCGTGCTGCTGGAGACGGGCGCGAAGGCGAACATAAACGTGATCGCCTCGATAATAGACGACGGCGGGTACGCGGTGTTCTGCGGCTGGGACCAGCTCGCGGAGATGGCGGCCTCGGGCGCCGTGGAGATAGGCTCGCACACGTACGACCTGCACAACCCGGCTACGGGCGGCGAGGTCGTCCCGGGAGGCCCCAACGGCGTTCAGAAGGAGGAGTCCGAGACTGTCCCCGCGTTCGAGGAGAGGCTTTCTGCGGATCTTTCGAAGAGCGTGGAGCTGATAGAGGCCAACGTCGGAAAGCCGGTGTACTGCCTGGCGTATCCGTTCGGGGAGAACGACAAGCCCTCGCGGGCCGTGGCAGAGGCGATGTTCCCCGTCACGCTGTGCACCTACGCGGGCATGGCGGACGTGTATAAATACTACGGCCACAACCTGCCGCGCAACAACGTGACGATGGACACGGACCTCGCGGAGCTCGCCCGGCTCGGCCACGGATGGCTGCGGTAGGGGCGTCATATTGTAAAACTCGGTTAAATACCGCGTAATACGGCTGTAACATACGTGATGTATACTCATGCTGTATCAATGGTAGTATGCTCCGAAGTGTCCCTTCGCGCGGGGGCGCCTTCGAGGCATCATCAAGTCAGACTTTAACGGGAAAGGAGGAGGCATGAAGCGTTTCAAAAGAGCGATAGCCCTGGCGGTCGTCCTGGTGCTTTTGGCTGCGGGCGTATGTCACGCGCAGTCGGCGTCTATAATAAGCCCCGCGTCGTCCGGGATCGCCAGCGCGGACAGCCTTCTCGTATCCGTAAAGGTCACGGATCAGCGCACCGTGCGCGTAATGGTGTTCCAGGAGATGGAGCAGGACGCGCAGGGAAAGCTGAAGGCCGTCGACGTGTCTAAGTTCGAAGCCTCGGACATGACCAGGATCAGATCCGAGTACACGAGCACCGCGGCCGTCACGTTCAGCTTCACCAACGCCAGCGGCGCGGCGGTAAAGCCGACGGTCGGAAGCGTCTACGGCAATTTCGGCATCACCAATAAATATACGGACGTCGTATACACGGCTCCCGCCGAGTACACGAGCACCGGCGACGTAGGCTTCTACACGAAGCAGTTCAGCAGCGTCACGCCGGGCCTGTACAGGGTGCAGGTCGAGATCCTCAAAGCCGACGGCAGCGTCGAGTCGGGGATAACGAGCTTTACGGCCATAAAGGAAAAGGCCGAGGAAAAGACGACGGACAACATCTTCGCGTCGCAGCAGACAGGCGCTCTGCAGTTCCTGCAGAATCTGCTCATCTCGATATTGAAGTAGTCAGATGACAAGGCAGCAGCGCAGGACCGAGCACATAAAGAACGGCATTCTGGTAGTATTGTTTTTCGTGACAATACTACTTTTATATTTTCAGTTCAAAGAGAGCAGCAGGAGCTTCGCGATAGCGGACATCCTCCCCGGAGGGGACGAGCCCGTCAGCGCGCCTTCGGCCGCGGAGCTTCTGGCCCCCTCGCGCTGCGCGTGCAGCGACGGCGGCGGCGTTTACTATCTCTGCGGCTTCGGTCCGGAGGACTTCTCCGTCGCCATGGACGGCGCCGCGAGGCTCTGCGCCGACGCCGATCCTGTCGTCTCTGAGATAACGGAGGAGCAGTACAAGGCCGTCTGCGGCCAGTTCCCGTCCGTCCAGATACTGTTCGACACCGGGCTGCCGTTCCGCGAGACGTTCTCGTACTTCGGCGCGAAGCGCCTCGGCAGCAGCGATTCCATAGGCACGTTCACGACGCTCGCCTTCTCCGACGGCGAAAAGGAGAGCTTCTTCGTGATATCCGGCGACGGTAAGTTCTACAGGATACTCGCCGACCATCGGGAGGAATGCGTCAGCGCCCTCCGGGCGAGGCTCCCGCAGAGCGGGGATACCTGCTACTACGCCGGCGACATAATCGGCGGCAGCTGCGCGGCGCTCATGCCGATAGAGACGGCCGGGCCCCTCGCTCCGAGGAGCTGCAGCCGCGAGGATCAGAGCTTGGAACAGCGCACCAGGGTCGCGGAGAACGTCTTCGGCGACACCTTCGATTTCGTCCGCAGGATCGCGGACAGCTTCGGCAACATCACGTACCTCTACGGCTACGGGCAGAGGAGCTTCAGGGTCCCGGCCGGCGGAGGCTTCGAGTACAGGCAGGAGCTCTCGGGCGCGTCATCCGCCGGCTTCTTCGACGACCTGGAGGCGGCTGTCGCCTTCGTGTCGCGCTGCGGCGGCTGGGACGGCCTGGCGGGCGGAGACATAGAGTTCAGGCTCACCGAAGCGCGGGAAGGCGGGGAAGGCCGCGGCCGCTCGCACATATTCGGGTTCTCCGAGATGGCGGGGGGAGTCCCCTGCGCGTCCGGGGAAGGACCGGCGATAGAGATAGAGGTCCTGGGCGGACAGATCGTCTCGTACAGGAGGAACGCGGTCGTGCCCGGAGGAGCATCGGGCAAGCCGGAGGGGACCGCCGCGGACGCGGCCAACGTCATCGCCGGCAACTGCAATTACATCTACAACACGCTGCAGGGCGCCGTCCTGCAGGCTAATTCCGACGAGGCGTTCGGCTACGTGAGCGAGCACCTCGCGGACGTGCGCTGCGTCTATTTCCGCTCCGACGGCACTCTCGTCCCGGCGTGGGAGATAGTCACGAGCGGCGGCGGCAGATTCTGCTTCGATCTTTATACGGCTCAGCCGCTCGGATACACTGACTGATGGATTGGGGAAAAGGCAAGAACATACTGATCGCGATCTTCCTGATCGCCGATCTCATACTCGGCGCGGGGCTTCTGAGCGCGCGGCGCGGCGAGACCGCGGCGCGGCAGCGCCAGCTCCAAAGCGCGGTGGAGTACCTGACTGAGCGCGGCGTCTCCGTGGACGCGGAGATCCCGGACGCCAGGAGCGGCGTCAACGTGCTCACGGTGTCGTGCGCGGCCTCGGGCGGCGAGAAGGCGGTCCTCGCGGCGCCCGGAGGCATGCCTCTTATAATCTACGGCGCGGACCCCTCCGACGTCGAGGGCGTCTCAAAGGGCGCGAGGATAAAGGTCCAGCCGCCGGCGTCGGCGCTGATAAGCGCGGCGAAGGAGCTTGAGCCCGGCGACAGCGTAAAGGGCGTGATGCTCGTCTACATGGTCGACAGGAGCGCGTACGACCTGCAGGCCGGCGAGGACACGGCGCTCCCCTTCTGGGAGCTCTCGTGCGATTCGGGCACGTATTACTATCCGGCCTACTCGCAGTAGGCTCGCCGCGCGATTTTTTATTTATTTCAGTTAATTTTAAGTTTTCGAATATATAACAAGGGTGTAGTCGATGAGTTTATCGATCTGCTCGCTGGCGAGCGGAAGCAGCGGAAACTGCTACGTCGTCAGCTCCGGCAGCGTGACGCTGCTGGTTGACGCGGGTATAAGCGCGAGGCGGATCCGCGACGGCCTCTCGGCGAGAGGCTTCGATCCGAAAGCGCTGAACGGCGTGCTCGTTACGCACGAACACGCGGACCACATAAAGGGGATAGCCGTTCTCGCGAAGCAGGGCGTGCCCGTCTTCGCCAACGAAAGGACCCTGAGCGCGATCCGCGCGGAGGGCGTCGATCCCGGAGACGCCCGGATATTCTCGACGGGCGACACCTTCGAGGTGGGCGACATAGCCGTCGAGACGTTCCCTCTCTCCCACGACTGCGCCGATCCGGCGGGCTACGCCTTCCGAAGCGGCGGGGCGCGCGCGGCGGTGGTCACGGACACGGGCGTCATAACAGAGCAGATCCTCCGGCAGATGGTGTCCTCGGACATCCTCGTGCTGGAATCCAATCACGACGAGAGCGTTCTGAGAGTCGGCCGCTATCCGTGGTTCCTCAAGCAGAGGATCCTCAGCGAGCGCGGTCACCTGTCGAACGACGCGGCGGCAGAGGCGGCGGCGCAGGCGATACTGCGCAGCGACCCGTCAAGACCCGCCAAGCTCGTGCTTCTGGCGCACCTCAGCAGAGAGAACAACTTCCCCGAGATGGCCAGGACCACGATGGAAAACGTGTTCAGAGAGCACGGCATCAGCCCGAGGGCCGCGAGGATCGATATCCTGCCCCGGAGCGAGCCGGGCCTCGTATATGAGATCTGAAGAAGGGGGCAACCACAATGAAAAACGGAGGCTTTAAGGTCCTGGTCGTAGCCATGGCCATAGTCATGGCCTTTACCTGCGGCGTCGGCGGCGGCCTCGCCGGCAGCTATTTCCTCAACCACTACGAGATCGTGCAGAAGGCGGCCGACACGGCGGCCTCGGCGATCGGAGACGTCAGGCTCCCGGCGCTCGCCGGCAGCGACGCCGAAAAGACGCACGTCACGTACACGATCGATCCGGGCGAGACGGTCACTCTCGCGGAGGCCATCGCGCAGAAGGCCATGCCTTCCGTCGTCGGCATCAGCACCAAGATCGAGCAGACCTACAGCTCGGGCGGATACTTCTGGGGCTTCGGCTTCGGAGGGAACGGCGACAGCTACACCTACGAGACCGAGGGCGTCGGCACGGGCGTCGTCGTGGACGAGTCCGGCTATATACTCACGAATTCGCACGTCATAAACGACGGCGACTATAAATCCATAACCGTAAGCCTCTACGACGGCTCGACGGCGGACGCGAAGGTCCTCTGGAACGACGCGACGCTGGATCTGGCGGTCATAAAGATCGAGGCCGACGGGCTCGTCGCGGCAGAGCTCGGCGATTCCGACGAGCTCAACGTGGGCGCGTACGCCGCAGCTATCGGCAATCCCCTCGGGCTGGCCTTCGAGCGCAGCATGTCGGAGGGCATAATCAGCGGGCTCAACAGGACGATAACCGCCGGCAACTCCGTCAGCGGCACGGCAACGAAGATGGAAGGCCTCATCCAGACCGACGCGACGATCAACTCCGGCAACAGCGGAGGCCCGCTGCTCAACAGCAGGGGACAGGTGATAGGGATCAATTCCGCCAGAGCCTCCACGGGCGAGGGCATGGGCTTCGCGATCCCCATCAACGTCGCGAAGCCGATAGTCGAGTCCGTCATGAAGACCGGAACGTACGAGAAGATGTACATCGGCGTCACCGTCACGGGTCTCGGCGATCAGCGCCAGTACACCGAAGATCAGCTCAAGGAGATGTTCGGGACCAGCACGGGCATGTACGTCGGCGGCATAATCGAAGGCCTCGGAGCTGAAAGGGCCGGCATCATGAAGGACGATATCATCCTTACCGTCGACGGCACGGAGGTCAGCACCATGAACAGGCTCAACAGCGTCCTGATCGGGCACAGGGACGGCGACGTGGTGAAGCTGGAGGTCCTTCGCGGGGGCGAGATCCTCACCTTCGACGTGGAGCTGTCGGGTCCGGATAAGATG
>JAEEVI010000062.1 GCA_016287035.1 Bacillota bacterium | reverse complement strand
TTCTTTATATTCTTTCAGCCTCATAGTCTTCCCCTCACGGCCATTTTATGAGTTATATCTCATGTTGTCAAGCCAATCATCTCCTTTATGCAAAATAAAAAGCCCCCTCCCATCCGGGAGGGGGGTTCCTTATCCTCTTGGTCCCGGGCCGTCAGGCCCGGAGGGGGAATTTGCTTACTGCTTGTCGTACTGGAACTCGATGGCGCGAATGAGCCTTGCGAGCATCTCGACGGTGGGCGTGGGAACGTTGAGCTTCTTGCCCTCGGCGGCGACCGCCTCGTTGAGGACCATGATCTCGGTCTTTCTCTTCGCCTTTACGTCGGCGCCCATGGAGGCGACGTGCTCGTAGCAGGAATCGGCGATCTCGTGGACGTATTCGAGGGTCTCCTCTCTGGTGAGGTCGATGCCCTTGGCCTGCGCCACGTCGGCGATCTCGAAGCATACGTTGCGGATGATCTCGTGCGTCGCGGGGTTGTAGAACGCGTCGCCGGTGTTGATGCCTGTGATGCCGGCCAGCGGGTTGAAGTTGCAGTTGACGGCCAGCTTGCGCCAGATCGTCTTCTTGACGCTGCTCGTGATCGTGAGGGTGATGCCCGCCTCGTTCATGAGCTTTTCGAGCTCGCGCTGCTTGTCGGTCACGGTGTCGTTGAGCGGCCAGAACCACGTCTCGACGTTCTCTGTGGTCGTCATCTCGATGTGGCCGAGGCCCCTGATCTCGCTGGTGTAGCCGGTGAGGCCGTAGCAGATCTGATCCTTGGAATAATACTTGCTGAGCAGCTCCGGGCAGCCGAGGCCGTTCTGGAGCGACAGCACGATGGTGTCCGGGCCGATGCACTTCTGCGCGTCCTGCGCGGCGGAATCCATGTAGATGTACTTTGTAAAGAAGAGCGCGACGTCTACGGGCCCGATCTCGTTCGGATCCGAAGTCGCGCGGACCTTTACTACGTTGTCCGTTCCGCCCTGGGACATGATAAGTCCGTGCTCGTTGATAGCGTCAACGTGCGGCTTATAAACGTCGTAAAGGCAGACGTCGGCGACAGATGCGAGCTTTCCTCCGAAAAGGCAGCCCATCGCGCCCGATCCGATGATAGCGATCTTCATATTAGTATCTCCTGTAAATTATTCCTATAAAATCGACGGAGGCTTTTCAGCCTCCGTCAGTTTGCTTAGCTCGATAAAGATCAGGGCTGATAGTCGGTGTAGCTCATGAGGGTCTTGCCGTTAGCCTCATCCTTGGAGAGGACGCTCTTCCAGGCCGCTTCATACGCGGTGTGGAGATAGGTCTCGGCATCGGCCGGGGAGAGTTCGTTCTCTTCCATGCCTGCTTCGCAGAGAGCCTTGTGGTCGGTCTCGATGACGCCCTTGTAGTATTCCCTGGCTTCGGTTTCGAGCTCAGCAGCCGCTTCGTAGAGAGCCTTCTGCTGATCGGCGTTGAGCTTGTTCCAGGCAGCGCCGGAGATGAAGATAGCAACGTCTACGTTGTAGAACGCCGGCTCGATGATGTAGCTGGAAACTTCGTTCCAGGCGTAGTCCTTAACGCCTACGGAAGGCCAGCCGTAACCCTGGATAACGTTGTTCTCGAGAGCCTGATACGCGTCACCGGCGTCCATGTTGGTGGCACCGGCACCGATCGCTTCTACGAATGCCTGGTAGGCAGGAGTAGCTCTGAAGGTGAGGCCCTTGAAATCGTTGAGGGAGTTGATCTTTACCTTGGAGTAGAGGTTGTAGGTGAGACCGTCGGTAACAGCGCCGAGATAGTGGGTGCCGTTAAGGTTGTCCTGATACATCTTGTCTACCCATTCGAAACCGCCGTTGGAACGCATCTTGGCAGCGTCCGTCAGCTTCATGCCTTCCATCACAGGAATGTGGGAAGCCATGTAGGTGTGGCAGGACCAGCCGATGTCAACGATACCGTTCTTGATAGCTTCGCCGAGCTGGTTGGTCGGAATAGCTTCCGGACCGCCGCCCCATACGATCTGAACGGTGCCGTTCGTCTTCTGCGCTACCTTCTCGATGAAGAGCGGAAGATTTACGTTGTTGGAATCGTTCTCGGTCCAGGCGTCCTGTACCTTGAGGGTGATCGTCTCAGCCCCGGCAGGCTGCGCAGCGCTCTGGCTGCCGCCGTTCGTGGAAGCCGGCGCGGAAGAACCGCCGCAGGCAGCCATGGAAAGCACCATAGCCAGGACAAGAACAAGTGCAAATAACTTCTTCATTGTTTAACCTCCTATGAATTAGTTGTCATTTATAAACTGGGCAGGAATGTCGTCAGCGGCGGCAAGAGCCAGATGACGAACAGCGCCAGAATATCGAGTATCAGGAACGGTACAGCGCCCTTGTAGATGTGCTGCATCGTTACTTCGGGCGGAGATACGCTCTTCATCGTGAACAGAGCGAGTCCGACCGGCGGGGAGAGCTGTCCCAGCTGCAGGCAGATGAGGAACATTACGGCGAACCACACCTGGTTGATCTCGTACGCCTGAACGATCGGCATGAACAGCGGCAGCGTGATCATCATGATCGCCGTCTGCTCCATGAAGAATCCGAGGATGATGCCTACGACCAGCATGATCCAGAGGATGAGCGTCTTCGAATCCGTGAGGGCGAGCAGGAACTTTACCGCTTCGCGGCTCGCGCCGGTGATCGAGAGCATCTGGCTGAAGCCCGCGCTGCCCGCGATGATGATCAGGATCGAGGTCGTGACCTTGAGCGAGCTGATTATCGTGTTCAGGACGAGCTTAAAGCTGAACTTTCTGTAGAAGATCGTCAGGATATAGGAAGCGAGAGCTCCGAGCGCCGCGGCTTCGGTAGGCGTCGCCACTCCGAGGAGGATGAGACCTACTACGATGAAGAATATCGACGCGAGCGGAAGGATGTCCACGAAGAAGGACTTGAGCTTCTCCGAAAGGGGGACCTCCTCTACCTCGTAAGTCGGGGCGAGCGTCGGATCCTTTACGCAGCGGAATATTACGTATCCCACGTAGAGGAACACCAGCAGCACGCCGGGGAGAACGGCGCCCGTGAGGATCTTTCCTACGGATATGCCGGAGATGCTTCCCAGAAGTACCGCCAGAGAGCTCGGCGGGATTATCATCGCCAGCGCGCCCGATGCCATTATGGAGCCTGTCGTGAGGGACTTGTCGTAGCCTCTCCTCGCCATCTCCGGGAGCATCAGCGAGCCGAACATCGCCGTGTTGGCGACTACGGAACCGGAAAGAGCCGCGAAGATGCCTCCGAGCAGAAGGCATATTACGGAAAGTCTTCCGGGGATCTTCTTTACGAATTTTGACAACGCGTCGAGCGTGTTCGTGACCAGACCCGATTGGTAGAATACCTCGCCCATGATCATGAAGAACGGGATCGGTGTGAGCGAGAACTTGATGACCTGGTCGTACATTCCGAGGATGAGCTGTCTCAGGCCGAACTGCCCCATGAGGGTGAACATTCCGACGAGCGAGAAGCCCATGAAGCTGAAGGCGATCGGGAGCCCTGTGAACATGAGGGCTACGAGTCCCACGAAGCTGACGAGTATTACCATCTGCCAGGACATTACTTCTCACCTCCCTTGAGCTCTTTGAGCTTGCGGACCTCGGCGAGGCCGTTCCTTATAAACTGGATCGACAGGAAGAACGTCCCGACGGGGATCGCGATGACCAGCACCCACTGCGGTGTGTGCATCGTGTCCAGGATGTGCACGTTGTCGATGATGTTGCTGTGTGTGACTATGGTGCCGTAGAAGCAGGCGACACCGGAGATGACGAGGCCCATGATGTTCGTGCAGATCTTGAGGATCTGGCTCGCCGCGGGCTTGAGCGCCGTCTCGAGCATGTCGATGTTTACGTGTCCGTGGTTCTTGAGGATGTACGGCGAACCGAGAAACGCGATGTATACCAGAGTATACGCGGAATACTCGATA
>JAEEVI010000001.1 GCA_016287035.1 Bacillota bacterium | reverse complement strand
GATTCGGCGCGTGCACCTTCTGCCGCCACCCGGACAGATCCTTGAGCACCTTATGCTCGTCATCCAGGAGCGGAAACGGACCGGGCACATTTTCAGGGAACGAAAACCAGACGCCCCAGTCGTCCATGGACGGTGCTCCGCCCTTCTGAACACGCTGCCTTCCCGCAGAGATCGGATTTGCGAAGATCGAGGAAATATACTCGAACTGATTCACGAAGCGATCCGGTTTTCCGCCGTGAATGGTCTCGAGAAGATTCTGTCTTTTCGTAAGCATATGTGTCAGCCCTCCGTGTGTTTTCCCGCGCAGCCGGCACCCGGCTGCGCATAATACTCCCAGTTTGATAAGGGTACTAAAATAGTACCCCCGTGCGGGTGGCTTGTCAAGTGATTACAGCGCGCCCGGAACCATGGACATGCGCTAAATAGCCGGCCGTTCGGCGCTGCACCCCCCATATATTGTGGTATCAGGCAAAGCAGGCAGCCACTCAGGCGTTAGCATGAAATACATAACAGTTTCCTGTTTTTCTCTCTGCTCTTGTATCTTTTACCAATCCGTGTTAATGTTTATAATAGGAATGGATCCTGCCGTGTTTGTGCGGCATGAAGGATCGTACGCTTCCGAAAACAGCATGAAAGGAAGGAACCTGCATGAAACTTACTGCATTCTCCGCTGGAAGACCCGGCGGCAACTCGGAGATCTATCTGAAGGAAGCCCTGATGGCCGCCGAGGCCAAGGGCGTTGAAGTCGAGCTCATCCGCCTGACCGACTGCGACCTGCACAACTGCCGCGACTGTTCCCCCAACTTCTGCCTGGCGCAGACGGACGTGACGAAGTGCCCCTACGGCAAGGATGACTGCGCCTGGCTCGTCGAGAAGTTCCTCGATTCCGACGGCTACATCATCGCCGCCCCTGTGTTCTCCCTCACTCCCAGCAGCCTGCTGGTTACCTTCCGCGACCGTGTCTTCGGGCCTAAGATGGACGTCGCCTCCGCCGATCTCGGCATGCCTGAGCCGGAGTTCGTCAAGGGCCGCTTCAAAGCCCGTCCCGGCGGACTGATCAGCGTCGGCGGCGCTCTGACCGAGCACTGGACCTCGCTCGGCATCCCCACGCTCTACACGACCACTTTCTCCGCGCAGACCGAGATCGTCGACCACATGAACGTCTTCGGCGTTGCCGACCGTTTCGCCGCCACGCTCAATGAAAAGTGGCTGCAGCGCGCACACGCGCTCGGCGAGCACGTCGCGGACGCGATGCTCACCGGCGACCACAGCTGGCGCGGCGACACCGACCGCGTCTGCCCGACCTGCCATCTCGACATGCTCATGCTCAAGCCCGGCACGAACGAGGTCACCTGCCCGATCTGCGGCATCAGCGGCACGATCTCCGTCAAGGACGGCGTCGCCGTGGTCGACTGGCCGGACAGCGAGGAGAACCGCGCCCAGAACCGCCAGCTCATCGACGGCAAGAAGACCCATCTCAAGGAGATCTTCTACTGCCGCGCAACTTATTACGAGCCATATGAAGCCGAGGCCAAGGAGAAGGCCAAAAAGTATGAGTCCTACAAGGCCTGCGTCCTGACGCCTCCCAGCCGTCAGAAGAAGTGAGTTCCCGGCTCCCGGTCTGTTCGGGACCGGTCCTTCTCCGCCTATCCGCAAAATACAACAGACCACAATAGAAGGAAGGAAACGATATGAAACTTGAAGTCATGAATCCGCGGGCAGTTCTTCCATTCGAGTCCATTACGGGCCTTTTCGCGCCGCGTCCGGAGACGCTTGACGGCAAGCGCGTTGCGGTCATGGTCGAGAGATTCCCCGAGTTCTTCGACGAGATCGAGCGTCTTCTCAAGGAGAAGTATCCCACCGTGAGCTTCACACGGCTCCCCTCTCCTTCAAGCCCGGTCATCTTCGTCGATCCCAATGAGATCAAAGCAAACTATGACGTTTTCTTCGAGGGGGTCAAGACCACCGGTTCCTCCCGGCACGACATCTGCGCAACGCTTGAAAAGCTCGGCATGCCCGGCATCCACTTCACGGTCGGCGAGCAGCTCCAGAAGCGCCGCCGTGTCGCTTCCGCCAACGGCGTGCCCACCATCCGCGTCGTGTGTGTGGATACCATGGCCGTCTTCTCCAGCGAGGGCAAGGCCGAGAAGTACGCCGCCATCGCCCGAAAATGCTTCCCGGATACGCTCAAGGCGCTGTTCGATCCCCTCACGGAAGAGGAGATGCACCCGGAGCCGGAGGTGTACGATTACAGCAACCTCGTATTCGAAGGCGAGACCTACACCGAGGCGAACGAGAAGTTCCTCAGCTACTTCAATGAAAACAAGCTGGGCGACGGTCTTTCGCTCGTCCCGCCCACTCCCGAGGCCGTGAAATGGATGCTCACCGGCACAAGCCGCGATCCGCAGGAGGTCGTCGGCGTCATGGTGCCGCGCAACGGCAAATGCACCGTGG
>JAEEVI010000061.1 GCA_016287035.1 Bacillota bacterium | reverse complement strand
TCTACAGGGTCGAACGTGTAAACATTATCGACCAGCTCGTCGATGGCGATATCTGCCGAGAGCTTGCTGACTTCTGTATTACCCTCCATCGCCATGAGCTGAACGCCGGCGATCGTGTCAGGACGAAGACCGTCCTGATCGTTCGCGTCGTCCCAGTCGAACGTCAGCCGTACTGACAGCTGCGGCATCCATACAGCCGTGACCGTCGTATTTTCGGTGAAGGTCTCCGGCAGTCCCGGATACCATCCCAGGAATCTGCTGCCATCCTTCATCGGCTCTGTGATCGCCGGGACCGAAGCGCCATAGGCGCCCGAAGCCGGCTCGACCGCGGAACCGCCGTCAGTATCAAAGTTGATCGTAACTTCCGGACTGATGACCGTCAGCACGCCGGGAACATAGGTGATGCTGTAGTTGTGCGTAACATCGCCGAGCTCATCCGAACGGATAGCGGCCGCGGTCGGCGTGATGACACCGCTCGTCGTCGGCAGCGCGGTGCTGCCCGCGGTCAGC
Source organism: Bacillota bacterium (assembly GCA_016287035.1). Taxonomy (GTDB): domain Bacteria; phylum Bacillota; class Clostridia; order Peptostreptococcales; family Anaerovoracaceae; genus UBA1764. Next base: position 13,593 of record JAEEVI010000061.1, on the reverse strand, counting down.
GTGACAGAATGCAGCGTATCCCCTTCGACAGCCCCGCTGAGCGTGGCCTTGTTCACGCTCGTATCGATATTGCCGTTAAGATAGACCGACTGATCGATCGCCGTGACAGTGACCGGCCTGGGCGTGATGGAACCGGTCAGAGTTCCGAATGTCGTGTTGAAAAAAAGTTCCGCGATACTATAATTATTGCTGTCCTCACCGCCCAGATGCACCGCTAAATCTACAAGTTCAATGCCTTCATCGACATTGACGTCGGCATAGATGCCCTCGATGACGAGCGAGACATCATCACCGCTTACCACACCTTCGAGAGCGGCGCCGCAATTCGTGATCTCACGCTCTCCATCATAGATCTTGGATACCGTGACGCCGCTTGGCGTGACACACTTCGGAACGATAACGGCCGCCGTTGTCAAGGTATCGTTTGTCAGCCGGAAATATTCAGCATCATCTTTAAGCGCGTATTTTACGGTGACGACCTTATTATCGCCGACATTTTTATCATCGCAGTCTGCCTCTGTGATCTCCAGATAATCGATGGCGTCAGAAACCACTATGCTTCCGTCAGCAGATGCAAGCTCTGCTTCGTTGCTTAATTCGACCTGAGCATCAGTCGTTCCATCGTATTTCTTTTCTGACACAATGAAAGCAGTATCAGCCGACAGATCCAGCTTCAGATACGCGGCAAGCACGATACTGGCCTTATATTGACTTCCTGTCAGCCATTGGTAATTGATACTCTCAACGGTCCAATCATCTGTATAGATATTTGCCTCAGGAGCGGAAGGGATCGATTGATTATTGTCGTACCGCTCCAGATAGTCATCGAATGCAGCTTCAATAGCCGTTGAAACAGTTGCGACCGTGATCGGAGATGGTGAAGGATCATCGGGCGTGTACCACACGTATGTCCACCCGACAGGATCATCCGGATCTATGTCATCATAGTAAGCGAGTTTGTATTGTATATCAAACTCGCTGTAATCAGCATCTTGCTGCCGTCCTTCGTCCCATTTCGTTTCGGCTGCCCATGCGATGACCGTGCCGGGCTCGACAGTGTCGCCGACATCGAGCGGCTCGCCCGATCCTGCCGCGCCCTCGTAGGCCAGCGCCAGCGTCTGTACAGGCATAAAGCTGATCACCAGCGCGATCGAAAGGCAAAAGGCCAGGAAGCCGCGCTGTCTCTGATCGATAGATCGGTTTTCCATCTTGACATCTCCTCCAGTCTGAAACGGATCGTATGGTTTTATGATAAACGAGTTGTCGCAATACGTTATAGCAAACAATAAACCGGCAGGTCGCCCCACCGGTTTTTCGATTGTCACTGCTCTGGTAAACTGGTGGCAGTCATTTGTTTTGCGCTGAAAGATTCAGTCTTCCCTACTCCAGCGGCTTCATCGTAGGGAACAGCAGCACGTCGCGGATGCTCTGGCTGTTGGTGAGGAGCATCACGAGGCGGTCGATGCCGATGCCCATGCCGCCGGTCGGGGGCATGCCGTACTCGAGAGCGTTGACGAAGTCGTAGTCGACCTGGCACTTAGCTTCGGGCTCGAGCTCCTTGCGCTCGGCGACCTGGCGCTCGAAGCGCCCCTTCTGGTCGATCGGGTCGTTGAGCTCGCTGAAGGCGTTGCCGAATTCCATGCAGTTGATGAAGAACTCGAAGCGCTCGGTGAACTCGGGATCGTCGGGCTTTCTCTTGGCCAGCGGGCTTATGTCCACCGGATAGTCGTATATGAAGGTCGGCTGGATGAGCTTGTCCTCGACGAACTCGTCGAAGAACGAGGCGAGGATGTTGCCCCTCGTCTTTATCTCGGGCAGCTCCACGTGGTGCTCCTTCGCGGCCGCGATCGCGTCCTCGTCGGTCTTCCAGTCGTCGTAGTCGACGCCGGAATACTTCTTTACGGCGTCCTTCATCGTCATGCGGGTCCAGTTGTTGAAGTCGATCGTCTGGTCGCCGTAGGGGATCTGCCTCGTGCCGCAGACGTCGTCGGCGAGCTTCTTGAAGAGGCCCTCGGCGATGTCCATCATGCCGTGGAAGTCGGTGTACGCCTGATACAGCTCGATCGACGTGAATTCGGGATTGTGGCGCGGATCCATTCCTTCGTTGCGGAAGATGCGGCCGATCTCGTAGACGCGGTCGATGCCTCCGACGATGAGCCTCTTAAGATACAGCTCCGTCTCGATGCGCAGGACCATGTCCATGTCGAGCGTGTTGTGATGCGTGAAGAACGGACGCGCGGCGGCGCCGATCTCGAACGGCGTGAGTATCGGCGTCTCGACCTCGAGATATCCGAGACCGTCGAGATACTCGCGGATGCCGCTCATTATGCGGCTGCGCTTCCTGAAGGTCTCCTTCACCTCGGGGTTCATTATGAGGTCGACGTAGCGCTGTCTGTAGCGGAGCTCCGTGTCCGTGAGGCCGTGGAACTTCTCGGGCAGCGGGCGCAGGCTCTTGGACAGCAGCGAGAGCTCGCGGACGTGTATAGTCAGCTCGCCCGTCTTCGTCGTGAACGCTTCGCCTGTTATGCCTATAATGTCGCCTATGTCGAGCTTCTTGAAAGCGGCGTAGGCCTCCTCGCCGAGATCGTCGCGCTTGACGTAGATCTGCATGTCTCCGCGGTCGTCGCGGATGCGCGCGAAACTGGCCTTGCCCATGACGCGCTTTGCCATGAGGCGGCCTGCCATGCTGAACGTCTCGCCCGAATAAGTCTCCGGACCGAGCGCGGAAAAGCGCTCGCGGAGCGCGTCGGAATAAGCCGTCTGCTCGAATCTCGTTATGGAATAGGGATCGCTCCCCGCCTCCTGCAGCGCCTTGAGCTTGCCGCAGCGGATGAGATACTGTTCGCTCTCGTCGGGCTGCTGGTTCTGTACGTTTCTGTCGTCTGCCATTTACTTGATGATCTCCATGATCTTATAGTTGAGCGTGCCCATCTCGGTCTCGATCTCGACTGTGTCGCCCTTCCTGTGACCGAGCAGAGCCTTGCCTATGGGGGATTCGTTCGAGATCTTGTTCTCGAACGGGTCGGCCTCAGTGATGCCGACGATCGTATACGTGAAGACCTCCTTCGTCTTCGTGTCCTTTACCTTTACGCCGAGGCCGAGGTTGACGTGCTCGCCGGTCATCTCCTCCTCGGAGACGATGCGGACGTTCCTGAGCATGTTCTCGAGCTTGACGATGCGCTCCTCGAGCTCCGCCTGCTCGTTCTTCGCCGCATCGTATTCGGCGTTCTCGGAAAGGTCGCCGTAGGACTTGGCCTCCTTAAGGTGCTGCGAGACCTCTTCCCTCCTTACGGATACGAGGTAGTCGTGCTCCTCGACTATTTTGTCGTAACCTTCCTGTGTAAGTAAAACTTCTTCGCTCATGATAATCCTCCAATTATTTCCATCAATTCTTCCGCGCTCTCGCAGGAATTGATGATCTGTCTCGTTCTTGCGGCTTTCGGGAAGCCTTTTATATACCAGCCGAGATGAGACCTCATCTGGCGTACGGCCGCGTATTCGCCCTTCGCCGCCAGCAGCAGCGAAAAGTGCTCGAGTATGACGCGCCTTCGCTCTCCGGCGTCCGGAGCGGCCGGCGCGGTCTTTCCATTATACATTGCGGCGCAGGCGGAAAACAACCAGGGATTTCCGAGCGCGCCCCTTCCGATCATTACCTTGTCGCAGCCCGTGTATTCGAGCATGCGCATGGCGTCTTCGGCGCTGAACACGTCGCCGTTGCCCGCGACCGGTATGCCGACCGCCCGCTTGACGTCACGGATCTTGTCCCAGTCGGCCTTTCCGCTGTAGTACTGCTCGCGCGTCCTCGCGTGGACCGCTATCTCAGACGCTCCCGCGAGCTCCATGCGTTCGGCGAAGCTCCCGGCGGAAGGCTCGTCCGGCGCGCCGGAAAAACCGACGCGCATCTTTACCGTGACGGGCTTTTTCGTATTCTCCACGCACGCTCTGACGCATTCCGCGGCGAGATCCGGGTCCCGGAAGAGCGCCGAGCCCTCGCCGTTCTTTACGACCTTGGGCACGGGGCAGCCCATGTTGATGTCCACGAAGGTGTTCGGGAGATCCTCGATCGCCTTAACCGCGAAAGCGAACATCTCCGGCTCCGAGCCGAAAAGCTGTATGCCCACCGGTCCCTCCTCCGGCTCGATCCTCATGAGATCCCGCGTGTTCTTATTATTGTAATAGAGTCCCTTCGCGCTGACCATCTCCGTGCAGCTCCGCGAGGCGCCGTGCTCGCGGCAGATCCTGCGGAACGGTCCGTCGCTCACGCCCGCCAGGGGCGCAAGGACGAAGGGCTCATTCATTGCGTTCCTGCTTGCCCTTGCGGGCCGCGGACGCGCGGTTCTTTTCGAAGATCAGCTCCAGCCCTGTGAGCGTCAGCAGCTTGTCGACGCAGTCGATGCTGTCCACCTCGCTGGCGACAAGAGAAGCCATGCCTCCCGTAGCGACGACCGTTATCTTCGCGCCCGGCTCGATGTAGGGCTGCATGTCCTTCTTCATCCTGTCTATTATGTAGTCCGTCTCGCCCATGGCGCCGTAGACGACGCCGGCCTGGATGCCCTCCTGCGTGTTGCGGCAGATGATCTTCCCGGGCGCCTCGAGGTCGACCCTGGGCAGGCGCGCGGTCTTCTCGAACAGCGCGTCGGACGATATCTTTATGCCCGGCACGATGCAGCCTCCGAGGTATTCGGCCTTCTCGTTTATCGCGCAGAAGGTCGTAGCCGTCCCGAAGTCGATGACTATGAGCGGGGCCTTGTATTTGTTGAAAGCGGCCACGGCGTTGACGATCCTGTCGGCGCCGACCTGCTTGGGGTTGTCGTACTTTATGACGAGCCCGGTGCGCACTCCCGGCCCGACGACGAGGGCCTGCGTGTTGAAGTACTTGTTCGAGAGGTGCTGCAGCGTATAGGTTATGGAGGGGACGACCGTCGAGATTATGACGTCCGTCACGTCCTTTATCGTGAGCCCCTCGTACTCGAAGAAGCGGCTGATTATCATGCCGTACTCGTCGGCGCTCTTGTTCTTGTCAGTCTCCATGCGCCAGCTCTTGAGGAGCTCCCTGTCGCGGTAGGCGCCGAGGACGATGTTCGAATTTCCTACGTCAAAGGCTAAAAGCATTAAAAGGATTTTACCTCCTTCTCTATTCTGGAGACCGCCAGAGCGATCATAAGGCCGGGGACTATCGTGTTGCCCGTGATGTCGACGCCGAGCAGGTCCCTTATGTTCTTTATCCTGTACTGCACCGTGTTCGCGTGGACTCCGAGGAGCCTCGCAGTCTTGGCGTTGTTGAGGCCGGCGTCGAGCACGAAGCATTCGAGCGTCTCCATCAGCTGGCTGCCCTTGCTGCCGGAGAGCTGCTTGAGCGGCTTGATGAGATCCTGGAACTGCTTCCTTACCGTTCCCGACGCCATGCAGATGCTGACGCAGTTGCTCGTGAGCGCGAGCTCGTACTTGGAGAACGAGTGCTTGTACGGGAAGATCAGCTGGATGAAGGCTTCGCTCTCGTTTATGACCTTGAAGGCCTCGCACAGGTCGTCGAGGTTCTCGCAGCCGGTCATGTGGAAGGTCTTGGGCGCGCCGGCTTCGGCGAGCAGCTTGGCCATGTCCTTCCAGTCCTGCTCGCTGTACGGATACTGCTGGCCGGACCTGAGCAGTATGCCCGCTATCTCGTCGCCCTCGCTGACCTTGAGGCTCGATACGCCGAACTTCTCCTCGAAGGCGGCGATGATCTTAAGACCTTCGTCCCTGTTGACGCCGGGCACCAGATAGACGCCCTGCATCTGCGACTGGTCAAGCCCCTGCTCCTGCATGAGGCTGTAGGCGAGAGCCCTGTTGCCCCTGCGCAGCGCGCGGATGAACTCGGCTGTCGGGTCGCGCCTGGGGGAGTAGTCCCACATGCCCATCGCCAGCTCGAGTATCTCGGCGAGCTTTATTATGTCGTCCTGGGAGTAGTTGTCGTCGTTGTCGACGAGCATCAGATAGTACTTCTCTCCGCGCAGGGAGATCGGCCCCCAGTACGTCATGCAGCCCTTCACGTTGAGCATGGTGTTGCCGCGCTTGTGGGCTATGTCCGTCTCGATGCCGAGCCTGACGGCGTCCTCGATCGTCGCCTGATGGCGCGTCTCGACGGAGAACACCGTGTTGAAGTCCTCCGAGAAAAGGACTATCTGAAAGTCGTTGCGCACGGCGGCTTCCCTCGCCGCCGCGGCGAAGTTGTTGTACTTCTCGAAGTTGAGAAGATGATATACGGAATTGCTTATAAGGCGGTTGGAAAAGCCCTCGCTCATTTACTATTCCTCTTCTCCGTCCTGATCATCGAGCCCGAGATCCGGCTCCTCTTCCACGATCTCTTCTTCTTCCGGCTCTTCTTCGTCTTCCCGGGAGATCTCCTCCCCGGCGTCGAGCCTGCCGTTCTTAAGGTCGTCCGGATCGTAGAACACGACCTTGCCGTCCTTCGTGAGGACTGCGACCCTCTTGCCCTGCGCAAGCTTCGAGGCTATCGGATCCTCCGACTTCTTCGCCTCTTCCGCCTCGCGCTTCTTCCTGGCCTCCCTTTCGCGGTCCTCGAGCTCCTGGCGGATCTTGGACGCCTCGGCGAACTCGCTCTCGAGCTCCTCGACCGTCTTGCTGTTGGTGTATATGGCCTCGAACTGATCGGCGTCGAGCGTCTCCATCTGCAGCAGCGCGTTGGCGACCCTTTCGAGCTCGTCGCGGTGGTCGCGCAGTATCGTCTCGGTCTTTTCGTAGCACTCGTCGATTATGCGGCGAATCTCTATGTCGATCTTGGAGGCGAGGGCCTCGGAGAAGTTCTGCTTCGACGTGAAGTCCCTGCCGAGGAACACCTCGTCGGCGTCGCTGTAGTTGACGGAGCCGATGGCCTCGGTCATGCCGTATTTCGTCGTCATGTCGTGGGCGATCTTCGTGGCGCGCTCCAGGTCGTTGCTCGCGCCGGTGCTGATGTCTCCGAGCACTATCGCCTCGGCGACCCTTCCGCCGAGCAGGTGCTGGATATCCCTGAGCATGTCCGTCTTCGTCGCGTAGTACTTATCCTCCTCGGGCAGCGACATCGTGAAGCCGCCCGCGCGGCCTCTGGGCATTATGGTGACCTGATGCACCGGGTCGGAGCCGGGGATGGACCTCGCGACGACCGCGTGGCCCGCCTCGTGGAAGGCCGTCAGCCTGCGCTCCTTGTCGCTCATGACCTTGCTGCGCTTCTTGGGGCCGGCGATGACGCGCGTTATCGCCTCCTCCACGTCGTCCATGTGGATCTCGCTGCCGTTGCGCCTGGCGGTGAGCAGCGCGGCCTCGTTCATCATGTTCTCTATGTCCGCGGGCGTGAAGCCGGGGGTGCGCTTGGCGAGTACCTTAATGTCCACGTCGCTTCCGAGGGGCTTGCCCTTGGAGTGGACCTTGAACACGGCTTCCCTGCCCTTGATGTCGGGCGTGCCGATGGTTATCTCTCTGTCGAAGCGGCCGGGACGGAGTATCGCCGGATCGAGGACGTCCGGTCTGTTCGTGGCGGCGAGGACGATTATTCCCTCGTTGACGCCGAAGCCGTCCATCTCGACGAGCAGCTGGTTGAGCGTCTGCTCGCGCTCGTCGTTTCCGCCGCCTATGCCGGCGCCTCTTCTGCGGCCGACAGCGTCGATCTCGTCTATGAACACTATGCAGGGCGCGTTCTTCTTGGCCTCGTCGAACAGGTCTCTGACCCTGGACGCGCCGACGCCGACGAACATCTCGACGAAGTCGGAGCCGGATATCGAGAAGAACGGAACGCCCGCCTCGCCGGCGACGGCCTTGGAGACGTACGTCTTTCCTGTTCCCGGAGGGCCTACGAGAAGGATGCCCTTGGGTATCCTCGCGCCGAGCTCCCTGTATTTCTTCGGGTTCTTGAGGAAGTCTACGATCTCCGCGAGCTCCGCCTTTTCCTCGTCCATTCCGGCGACGTCGTCAAACTTGACGGTGCCCTCCCCGCCCTTCGTCATCTGGGCGCGGTTCTTGCCGAAGTTCATGACTCCCTTGCCGCCGACGCCTCCGCCCATCATGTTCCTGTAGAGGGCGATGACGAGCACGATCATTATTATCGACGGTAGCCAGCTGAGGATCGACAGCCAGTTCGAGGTCTTTCCTGTCGTGACGGTGAGGGTGCCCTTCTCCGTCTGCGGCAGGATGTAGGTCTCGCTGAGTATCGCCATGTCGTAGTCGGACGGAGCGTAGCTCACGAACTTCGTGCCGTCGGAGAGCGTTCCCTGATACTGCCTGCTCGCCTGCGTCACCTGGACTTCCGTCACGTTCCCCGCGGAGAACTGCGCGACGAGATCGGAGAAGCGAAGCTCGGTTATGGTGTTTCCGCCGAGCAGCCCCGAGATCCCCTGAAAGCCGAAAACGAAGACGAAGGCCACCGCGAGGATCACAAGGTAGATCACAAGGCTCCTCGGGCCCGGATTGTTTCGGTTATTGTTGTTCAATATCGTTTCCTCCTAAAATGCTATACGGTCAGCAGCCTGATATCCGCGCGGGCGTCAGTCCGACACCCGGTGTATCTCCAGAAGGAGAGCGAAGCGGCTGCTTTCGTCGAGCCGGCACGTCCGGCTGAGCTTTCCTCCCTGTATCCAAAGGACCTCCGCGCCGCAGCACAGCAGCTGCAGACCGTCGCGGTCCGCCCGCGGGATCTTCGAGTCCACGAGCATGTCCTGAAGTTTCTTTGTCCCTTCCATCCCGAGCGGCTTTATCCAGTCGCCGCTCCGCCTCGTGCGCAGGACCACGTCGCAGTCCTTCTCCGCGACCTTTTCGGCGTCCATGAGGCATCTGTCCGGTCCAAGCTCCGCGAACGGCGGCGCCTCTTCGGCCGGTATCAGCAGATACGTCGCGACGTACGAGGCCTTCTCTCCGCCTGCCGCAGGCGGCAGGAACGTGACCCTTCCGTATGAGACGTCCGCGCTGTAGCCCTTCGGGAACTGTATGAGAGCCCTCTCCGAACGCTTTGCCGCGTCAAGCAGCGCGTTGAGGTGGACGTAGGATATGTCCTCCCTTAGCCCCGCCTCGAAGAACATCTGCCGGATGACGCGCTTCGCGATCGCCGGATCCATCGAAGCGAGCTGCTTCTGCTCGACGAAGGCCGCCGGCAGCGGCACGTTTTCCTTCGCTATCGCGGAAAGGCATCTGTCGTCCTCTCTGGCGCTGTCGGCCAGGCGCGCGAGCGCGTCCGGAAGGCTCGGGTTGAACTCCCTTTCGAGGACCGGCATCAGCCTGTAGCGGAGCCTGTTCCTCGTGTATCTCAAGTCTTTGTTCGTCTCGTCGACGCGCGGGCGGAGCCTGTTCACGCGGCAGTACTCCTCCACGTCCTTTCGCGGGACGTCCAGCAGCGGCCTTATGAGGCCGTCCTCTCTTGCGTGGTCCATAGCGGCGAGCCCGTGGACGCCCGTTCCCCGGAGTATGCGCATGAGCACCGTCTCGGCCTGGTCGTCCCTGTTGTGCGCCAGCGCGACGTGGACCTTCGTGCCCTCGGGCAGCGTCTGCGCGATCTCCCTGGCGCGCTTCTCCAGCGCCGCGTGACGGACCCTGCGCCCCTCGGCCTCCTCGCCGACGCCGTCGCGCTTCGCCATGGCCGGAACGTTGCAGACCTTGATCGTCAGCGGGACGTTGAACGCCCTGCAGTAGTTCGCGACCCAGCGCATGTCCTCGTTGGCCGCCTCGCCGCGGATCATGTGGTTGACGTGCAGCGCGTAGAGCCGGAACCCCAGAGGCTCCTGGAGCTTCCAGAGGATGTGCAGCAGGCACAGCGAATCCGGGCCGCCGGAAAGTCCGAGCAGGACCCCGCAGCCCTCTTCGATGAGGTGCTTTTCTTCAATTGTCCTCTTTACTGTCTCAAACGCGTCCATCGCACCTCCCGCGCAGCGCGGGATGATCTATTCCGTAGAACCTGACGGCGTTCTCGAAGGTCGCCTGCGCGGCCTCCTCGAAGCTTATACCTTTTATCTCAGCTATCTTTCTTGCGACGAACTCCACGTATGACGGCTCGTTCGTCTCGCCCCTGTGAGGCTCGGGAGCCATGTAGGGGCAGTCGGTCTCTATGAGCAGCCTGCAAAGGGGCGTCTGTTCCGCGACCTTTACGGCTTTCTTCGCATTTTTGAACGTTACCGGCCCGGCGAGGCTTATGCTCGCGCCGAGCTTCACGTACTGCGCCGCGAGCTCGGCGCTTCCGGAGAAGCAGTGCATGAGCACCCTCGCGTCGGGGCCTCCGTCCGGCAGCGCGGCGAACCTTCGCGCGCGCTCCTTCGAAAAGCATCCGCTCTCCTTAAGGATGCGCATCGTGTCCTCGTCCGCGTCGCGGGAGTGTACGCATACCGGCATGCCCAGCTCCAGCGCCAGGTCGAGCTGGCGGCGGAACCAGAGCTGCTGCAGCTCTTCGGGAAGGCCGTCGTCGTAGTGATAGTCGAGGCCTATCTCGCCTATCGCGCGGACCTTCGGCATCGCCGCGAGCCTGCGGAGCTCCGAAAGAGCCTCATCGCTCAGCTGGTCCACGTCCGCCGGATGCACTCCTACGGCCGCCCAGCATTCGTCGTACTTCCGCGCGCACGCTGCGGCCTCGAAGGAGCTGCGCATGTCCGCGCCGATCTCCATGAAGCCCGCGAGCTTTTCGCGTATCCTGAAGACGACCTCGTCCCTGCAGCCGTCGAACCTGCGGTCGGATATGTGCGCGTGCGAATCGAAGAGCGGCGCCATATCCCTATCCGACGATCGTGCCGGGCTTTGCCTTCGTCTCGGCGAACTGGTATTTTCCGTCTTTTCCGCAGGCGTAGATTATCATGCCGTTGGACTCGAGCCCGCGCAGCATGCGGGGCTTTAAGTTGACTACGGCTATGACGTTCTGCCCGACGCAGTCCTCGGGCGCGAAGCTGCCGGCTACGCCGGAGATTATCTGGCGCACCTCGCTGCCGAAGTCGACCTGGAAGACGAGCAGCTTGTCCGCCTTCGGGTGCTTTTCGGCCTTGATTATCTTTCCCGTGCGCAGGTCTATCTTATCGAAATCGCCGAATTCGATGCTGTCCTTATACGGCTCGTACTCCTCCGCGGGCTCCGCGGCGGGCGCGCCTCCGAGCGCGTCTAGCGCCTCGAGCTCCTTCGCGACGTCGAGCCTGGGGAACAGGACCTCGCCCCTTTCGACCTTCTGGCCGCCGAGCATGTCGAACACGGCCGCGTCGGCCCATACGGGATCGCCCGCGAGGCCGAGCTGCTTTCTCATCTCGCCGCTGGTGTGGTGCATGAACGGATAGATGAGTATGCTCACGATCCTGAGCGCTTCCGCCAGGTTATGCATTACGGCGCAGAGCCTGTCCCTGCTTGCCGGATCCTTTGCCAGCAGCCAGGGCGCCGTCTCGTCGATGTACTTGTTCGTCCTTCTGATGACGATCCAGATCTCCTCGAGCGCGTAGTTGAAGCAGAACTTGTCCATCTGCGCCTCGACCCTGGAACGGCATCCGGCCGCGAGCTCCCTGAGCTCCGCGTCCGGGCCCTCCGCGGGGCCGGCGGGCGGAACGATGCCGCCGCAGTACTTCTCGATCATCGTGACCGTCCTCGACACGAGGTTTCCGAGATCGTTCGCGAGGTCGTAGTTCATGCGGTTGAGCATGACCTCGTTCGTGAAGTTTCCGTCCTGCCCGAACGTGTACTCGCGCAGGAGGAAATACTTGAGCGCGTCGACTCCGTATCTTTCGATGAGCTTTACCGGATCGACGACGTTGCCCCTGGACTTCGACATCTTGCCTCCGTCTATGAGCAGCCAGCCATGGCCGAGGACGTGCTTTGGCACGGGCTCGCCAAGCGACATTATCATCGCCGGCCAGATTATCGAATGGAACCTGACGATCTCCTTGCCTACGAGGTGGAAATCGCAGGGCCAGTACTTCCTGTACTTTTCGTCGCTCTCGCCGTCGAGCTGCGGGAAGCCCAGAGCGGTGACGTAGTTCGAGAGCGCGTCGAGCCATACGTAGATGGTGTTGTTCTCGTCGATGGGAACGGGTATGCCCCACTTGACGCTCTCGCGGCTGATGCAGAGGTCCTCGAGTCCCTGGTCGATGAAGCCGAGCATCTCGTTGACGCGGGTCTGCGGCTGCAGGAACTCGCCGCCCTTGAGCAGCTCGACGAGCCTGTCGGAATACTTGGAGAGGCGGAAGAAATACGCGCTCTCGTGGGCCTTGTAGACGGGGCGCCCGCAGTCGGGGCACTTGCCGTCCTTCAGCTGGCTCTCGGTCCAGAAGGCCTCGCACGGCGTGCAGTACCAGCCCTCGTAGGAGCCCTTGTATATGTCGCCCTTCTCGTACATGCGCATGAAGATCTCCTGCACCCTCTTCATGTGGCGAGGCTCCGTCGTGCGGATGAAATCGTCGTAGGATATCTCCATGGTCTTCCACAGATCCTTTATGCCGGCGACGATCTTGTCGACGTACTCCTGAGGCGTGACGCCCGCGGCCGCGGCCTTCTTCTCGATCTTCTGGCCGTGCTCGTCCGTTCCGGTCAGGAACATGACGTCGTAGCCCTGAAGGCGCTTGAAGCGCGCCATCGCGTCGGCCATTACCGTGCAGTACGTGTGGCCCACGTGGAGATTGTCGCTCGGATAATATATCGGCGTAGTGATGTAAAAAGTCTTCTTTTCGTTGTCCATTTTCTTAGCTCCTTATAGAATCCCTTCCGCGAAGGGGTATCTGTACGAGTATTATAGCCGCGAACATTATCGCGCAGCCGGCCAGCTCGCGCGCCGTCATGCGCTCGTTCAGGAGGACCGCTCCCCCTATGACGCTGAAGACGGATTCGAGGCTCATTATGAGGCTCGCCGACGACGGATCGGTGAAGCGCTGCGCGACCACCTGAAGCGTGTAGCCGAGAGCTCCGCTGGCGAGCCCGCAGTACAGCAGCGGGATCGCGGCGTCCTTTATCTGCCGCGCCGACGGATGTTCGAACGCCAGCGCGATCGCCGCGGCTATGACGGCGGTGGCGATGAACTGCACGGCGGCCATCTTTACGGGATCCGCCTTCGGCGCGAAGTGGTCTATGGTCATTATCTGGCCGGAGAACACGAGCGCGCACATGAGCACGAGCAGGTCTCCCGGGCCGAAGGCCTCGGTCCCGCTGAGGCACAGCAGGGACATCCCCAGAACGCCTATGGCCACCGCGGCCCAAGTCTGCGCGGACACCTTCTTCCTGAACAGGAGAAGGCTTATGAGCGGGACCATCAGCATGTACATGGCCGTGAGGAAGCCCGCCTTTCCCGCGGTCGTCCAGCGCAGCCCGAACTGCTGAAGTCCGCTCGCCAGAGCCAGGAACGCGCCGCTCGCGGCGCCTCCCGCAAGCGTAGCCCTTCTCGCGGCGGGATCTGCCAGCGACGTCCTCCGCTCCCTGTCGAGCCAGCCCTTTTTCGCGTCGATCACCGCGGACACGGCCGCGACAGCGGCTGCCGACAGCGCCATTCTGGCCGCGCAGAAAGTGAACGGACCGATCGACGACGCGGCGTCCCTCTGGAACACGAAAGCCATGCCCCAGACGAAAGACGTGAGCAGAAGGAGCCCGTTGCCGAGCAGTTTTCTGTTTTGCATATATCTA
>JAEEVI010000060.1 GCA_016287035.1 Bacillota bacterium | reverse complement strand
TATTTCGGCTTGATGATAACGAAGGACGGGCCTAAGGTCATCGAGTACAACTGCCGCTTCGGCGACCCCGAGGCACAGGTCGTGCTCCCGCTCCTGGAGAGCGATCTGCTCACGGTCATGAGGGCCGTGACGGACGAAAAGCTCTCGGAGACGGAGGTGAAGTTCTCCGGCGGCGCGGCATGCTGTGTCATCATGGCTTCCTCGGGCTACCCCGGAAGCTACGAAAAGGGGCTTCCTCTCGTTATACCCGAGGACGTGAAGGACAGCGTATTCGTCGCGGGAGCCGCGAAGAAGGACGGCGTCCTCGTGACGAACGGCGGGCGCGTTCTCGGCTGCACGGCCGTGGCCGGAGATCTCGCGTCGGCGGTCGAAGCCGCGTATAAGATAACGGAGCGCGTCAGCTTCGCCAATTCATATTGCAGAAAAGACATCGGAAAGCGCGCGCTCGGCGCGCTCGCGGAGGGCAAGTGATGGTCTACAGAGTATTCTCGGAAAAGAAAAAGGAGTACGCGCAGGAGGCTGCGGCGATCCTCGCCGACCTTAAGGGCTTCCTGGGGATATCGGCCCTTACGGGCATACGCGTCGTGAACCGTTACGACGCGGAGAACATAGAGCCGGAGCTGTTCGAGCAGGTCAAGACCACGGTCTTTTCCGAGCCGCAGGTCGACGACGTCTTCACCGAGCTTTCCTCCGAAGGCGCGGCGGCCGTGTTCGCCGTCGAGTTCCTGCCCGGCCAGTTCGACCAGAGAGCCGATTCGGCCGCGCAGTGCATCCAGCTCATATCGCAGAAGGACCGTCCCCTCGTCCGTTCGGCGAAGGTATACGTCCTCTACGGCGCGGTAAGCGGACAGGACGTCGAGGCGATAAAGAAGTACGTCATAAACCCGGTCGAAGCCAGAGAGGCTTCCATGGAGATCCCCGAAACGCTCGCGCTGCAGACGACCGTCCCCGAAGAGGTAGCGGTGCTTACCGGCTTCAACGGCCTCGACGCGGCCGGGCTCGCGGCGTTCGTAAAGGACTACGGTCTTGCGATGGACGCCGACGATATCGCGTTCTGCCAGGCGTATTTCAGGGACGAGGGCCGCGAGCCGACCATCACGGAGATCAGGATGATCGACACGTACTGGTCGGACCACTGCCGTCACACGACGTTCGGAACGATCGTAGACAAGATAACGTTCGAGGACGCGCTCCTTCAGGACGCGTTCGATCTGTACCTTAAGACGCGCAGGGATCTCGGGCGGACGAAGCCTGTCTGCCTCATGGACATCGCGACGCTCGCGGTGCGCCATCTCAAGGCGAACGGGATGCTCGACAAGCTCGACGAATCGGACGAGATCAACGCCTGCACGGTAAAGATAACGGTGGACGCCGACGGCGAGAAACAGCCGTGGCTCCTGCTGTTCAAGAACGAAACTCACAACCACCCGACGGAGATAGAGCCCTTCGGCGGCGCGGCCACATGCATCGGCGGCGCGATCAGGGATCCCCTCTCCGGCAGGGCGTACGTATACGCCGCGATGCGCCTCACGGGCGCGGCCGATCCTCTTAAGCCCGTCAGCGAGACGATCCCCGGCAAGCTGCCGCAGAGGAAGCTCGTGACGACGGCCGCCGCGGGCTATTCGAGCTACGGCAACCAGATCGGCCTGGCGACAGGCATAGTCGACGAGATATATCATCCCGGCTACGCGGCGAAGCACATGGAGGTCGGCGCGGTCATAGGCGCGGCTCCTGCGGAGAACGTAAGGCGCGAGGTGCCTGCTCCCGGCGACGTCGTCATACTGCTCGGCGGAAGCACGGGGCGCGACGGCATCGGCGGAGCTACGGGCTCTTCGAAGGCCCACGACTCGCATTCGGTCGAGACGTGCGGAGCGGAGGTCCAGAAGGGCAACGCCCCCGAGGAGCGCAAGCTCCAGAGGCTGTTCAGGAACGGAGAAGCGACGCGCATGATAAAGCGCTGCAACGACTTCGGCGCGGGCGGCGTCAGCGTCGCGATAGGCGAGCTGGCGGACGGCCTGGACATCGACCTGAACGCCGTTCCCAAGAAATACGAAGGTCTCGACGGCACGGAGCTGGCGATAAGCGAGTCTCAGGAGAGGATGGCCGTCGTCGTCGCCGCGGAAGACGCGGACAGATTCCTCGCCCTCGCGGCCGAGGAGAACCTGCAGGCTGTCGTCGTCGCCAGGGTCAAGGCGGACCCGAGGCTCACGATGCGCTGGAACGGCAAGGCGATAGTCGACATAAAGCGCGAGTTCCTCGCGACGAACGGAGCCGAAAAGCATACCGATGTCGCGGCGGCGCGCGCCGTCATGCCCGAAAAGAAGATCCCCGCGGGAAGCTTCGAGGAGAAGTTCACGGCTGCCGTGAGCGACCTCAACACCTGCTCCAAGCGCGGGCTTTCCGAGAGATTCGACTCGACGATCGGCGCGGGCACCGTGCTGATGCCGTTCGGCGGAAAATATCAGCGCACGCCGATACAGGCGATGGTCCACAAGGTCTCCGTCGAAAAGCAGCACACGAAGACGTGCTCGCTCATGGCGTGGGGCTACGATCCGTTCATTACCGAGGCCAGCCCGTTCCACGGCGCGTATCTCGCGGTCGCCGGTTCTATATGCAAGCTCATAGCGACGGGCGCGTCGTTCGAGGACGTGTATCTGTCGCTTCAGGAATACTTCCCCAAGCTCGGAAAGGATCCTTCGCGCTGGGGGCAGCCGGCGGCTGCTCTGCTCGGCGCGTTCAGGGCCCAGATGGACCTCGGCGTCGGCGCCATAGGCGGCAAGGACTCGATGTCCGGAAGCTTCGAGGACCTCGACGTTCCTCCGACGCTCGTCAGCTTCGCCGTCACGACGGAGGATATAGACAACATCGTATCGCCAGAGTTCAAGAAGAGCGGAGACTATGTAGTCCGCATAGCGCCTAAGAGGCCCGCCAGCGGTCTTCCCGAGCCGGAGAGCCTCAAGGCGTGCTTCGCGGCGGTGACCGCGCTGCTCCGCGGCGGCGCCCGCGCCTGCTATACGCCCGGTATGGGAGGCGTCGCCGAGGCCGTCTTCAAGATGGCCGCCGGAAACGGCTTCGGATTCGAATTCGATCCTTCGATGACGGACGAAGATC
>JAEEVI010000059.1 GCA_016287035.1 Bacillota bacterium | reverse complement strand
CCGGCGCGAGAAAAGGCAAAAAACATATAATATCGACGGCCTTCGAGCACCACGCTGTGCTCCACACGCTCGAAAAGCTGAAGAAGGAGGGCTTCGAGGTAACGCTGCTCGACGTCGCGCCCCGCGGAGTCGTTTCCGCGGACCAGGTAGAGGAAGCGCTCAGGGACGACACGTGCCTGGTCACGGTGATGTACGTCAACAACGAGATAGGCACGGTCCAGCCCGTAGCCGCGATAGGAGCGCTCTGCAGGAAAAGGGGCGTCGTCTTCCACACGGACGCCGTGCAGGCCGCGGGCCATCTTCCCATAGACGTCGTATCGCAAAATATAGATATGATGTCGATCTCGGGCCACAAATTCCACGGGCCAAGGGGCAGCGGGATCCTTTACTGCCGCAGGGGCCTCGCGCTCGAGAACCTGATAGAGGGCGGCGCTCAGGAGCGCGGAAAGAGGGCAGGTACGGAAAACGTTGCCGCCATCGCGGGAATGACCGCGGCGCTCGAGGAGGCGTGCGCGGATATCGGGGGCTATACGTCGCGGCTCGTACCGCTGCGCGACAGGCTCATAGAAGGCCTGGAAAGGATACCGTACTCGAAGCTCAACGGAGACAGGCTGTGCCGCAACCCGGCGACGGTCAATTTCTGCTTCGAGGGGATAGAAGGGGAATCGCTCCTTCTGCTTTTGGACGACATGGGCATATCGGCGTCGTCCGGCTCGGCGTGCACTTCCGGATCTCTCGACCCGAGCCACGTGCTGCTTGCGCTGGGGCTTCCCGCCGAGGTCGCGCACGGATCGCTGAGGCTCAGCCTCGGAGACGACGCGACGCGGCAGCAGATCGACTATCTGACGGCTTCCGTCACGGAGGTCGTGGAAAGGCTCAGGAGCATGTCTCCGTACTGGCGCGATCTTCAGACCGGAAAGCGCCGGCATCTGTTGAAGGAACACGAGGTTTAAGATGGCTCTTTACAGCGATAAAGTAATGGATCACTTCCGCAATCCCAGGAACGTCGGGATCATCGAGGACGCCGACGGCGTCGGTGAGGCCGGCAATCCGATCTGCGGAGACATAATGAAGATGTACATCAAGGTCGACGGAGACGTGATATCCGACGTGAAGTTCGAGACGTTCGGATGCGGCAGCGCCATAGCGTCCAGCTCGATGGCGACGGAGATGATCAAGGGAAAGACTCTCGACGAGGCCCTGACGCTCAGCAACAAGGCAGTGGCCGAGGCTCTCGACGGCCTTCCCGCCAACAAGGTGCACTGCTCGGTGCTCGCCGAGGAGGCGATAAAGGCCGCGATAGAGGACTATCGCGCAGGTATCGCGCAAAAGGAGCAGAAGAAATGATGATCTCAACGCGCGGAAGGTACGCGCTCAGGGTGATGACGGATCTGGCGAAGAGCCCCGAGGGGGAATACGTCCCGATGAAGGCGGTAGCCGCGAGGCAGGGCATCTCGCTCAAATATCTGGAGCAGATACTCCCTGTCCTGACGAGGAACGGTCTCATAGAGGGCGTCCACGGCAAGGGCGGCGGCTACAGGCTCACGAGGCGTCCGTCCGAGTACAGGGTCGGAGAGATACTCCGCCTTACCGAGGGCAGCCTCGCTCCCGTAGCGTGCCTCGCTGAGGGCGCGGAGCCGTGCGGGAGGGCGGAGAGCTGCAGCACGATCGCCTTCTGGAGCGGACTCGACAGGACCATCAACGATTACGTCGACAGCGTCTGCCTGTCGGACCTCGTCTGAGGACCGGCGCGCCGCGCGCATTGCAAAAAGATACCGCCGCAGCTGATGTCTCAGCCCGCGGCGGTCTTTTTACGCGTTTTACGCGGCGGCTACACGTTTATCTCAGCCGTCATGCCGAGCTCCGACGCGTTGGCGTCCAGCACCGGGCGCACGAAATCGCGCAGATATACGTCCACCTGTCTGGGAGCCCGTCCTACGTACAGCTCCGGCCTCAGCGTCGCTTCGATCTCCTCCTTTGTGAGACCGAACGCCGGATCCTCCGCTATGAGATCGACGAGGTTGTTATCCTTTCCCTCGACCTTTACGTTCCTTCCGGCCTCCATCGACAGCTGTCTTATGCGCTCGTGGAGCTCCTGGCGGTTACCGCCTTTCTTTACGGCGTCCATCATTATGTTCTCGGTCGCCATGAAGGGTATCTCCGCCATGAAGTGTTTGTAGATGACCTTCGGATAGACCACCAGACCGTCCACGACGTTTATGCACAGATCGAGGATGCCGTCGACCGCGAGGAACCCCTCCGGTACGGAAAGGCGCTTGTTCGCGGAATCATCGAGCGTGCGCTCGAACCACTGGACGGACGAGGTGACGGCCGGATTGAGCGCGTCGATCATGACGTAGCGCGAGAGGGAGGCGATGCGTTCGCTGCGCATCGGATTTCTCTTGTAAGCCATCGCCGAAGACCCGATCTGGCTCTTTTCGAACGGCTCTTCGATCTCCTTGAGGTTCTGCAGCAGGCGGATGTCGTTTGACATCTTGTGCGCCGAAGCCGCTATGCCCGCGAGCACGTTGAGCACGCGCGTGTCGTGCTTTCTCGAATAAGTCTGTCCCGAAACGGGGAAGCACGCCGAAAAGCCCATCTTTTCCGCGATCATGGGATCGATCCTGTCGATCTTTTCGTCGTCGCCGTCGAACAGCTCCTTGAAGGAGGCCTGCGTGCCGGTCGTGCCCTTGCAGCCGAGCAGCTTAAGGCTTCCGAGGACGTAGTCGAGGTCCTCGAGATCGGTAAGGAACTCGTTGATCCACAGCGTCGCGCGCTTGCCGACGGTGGTCGGCTGAGCCGGCTGGAAATGAGTGAACGCGAGCGTCGGAAGATCTTTGTTCGCCTCCGCGAACTTCGCGAGCTCGGCGATCACGTTTAGCAGTTTCCTGCGAACGAGCCGCAGCGCGTCGCGCATTACGATAATGTCTGTATTGTCACCCACATAGCATGAGGTGGCTCCGAGGTGTATTATCCCGGCAGCCTTCGGGCACTGCTTCCCGTAGGCGTAGACGTGGCTCATGACGTCGTGGCGCACTTCCTTTTCGCGCGCCTTGGCGACGTCGTAGTTTATGTCGTATACGTGTTCCCTGAGCTCGTCGATCTGATCCTGCGTTATAACGGGCTTTCCGTCCTGGGAGAGACCGAGCTCCATCTCCGTCTCCGCGAGCGCGATCCAGAGCTTTCTCCACGTGGAGAACTTCATGTCCGGCGAGAAGATGTACTGCATCTCGCGGCTGGCGTAGCGCTCGGAAAGGGGGCTCTGATAGCGGTCGTTGCTCATCTCGCGAACTCCTTGCCCGTAAGCAGCTGATACGCTTCCTTGTATTTCGCGATCGTCTTGTCGATGACGTCCTGCGGCAGCAGGTAGTCGCTGTCCGGATTAGCCGTGAGCCAGTCGCGCACGAACTGCTTGTCGTACGACGGCTGACCGCAGCCGACCTTGTACTCGGAGAGCGGCCAGAAGCGGGAGCTGTCGGGCGTGAGCATCTCGTCGCCGAGTATGACGTTCCCGTTCTCGTCGAGACCGAACTCGAACTTGGTGTCCGCGATTATGATGCCCTTCGACAGCGCGTATTCGGCGCACTTTTTATAGAGGGCGATCGTGCTGTCGCGGAGCGTTGTCGCGTACTGCAGGCCCCTGCCGGGGAACTGCTTCTCGAGGACGTCTATCGACTGCTCGAAGGAGATGTTCTCGTCGTGGTCGCCGATCTCCGCCTTCGTGGAGGGCGTATAGATGGGCTCGGGCAGCTTCTGGGATTCCTGAAGGCCTTCGGGCAGCTTTATGCCGCAGACCGTGCCGTTCTCCTTATAGCTCTTCCAGCCGCTGCCGGTGATGTAGCCGCGCACGATGCACTCCACGGGGAGCATCTCGAGCTTTTTGACCATCATGCTGCTGCCTTGGAAGCGCTCCTGGCGGAAGAACTCCGGCATGTCCGCCGTGTCGGTCGAGATCATGTGATTGGGTATTATGTCAGCCGTGAGCTCGAACCAGAACTTCGACATCTGCGTGAGCACGGCTCCCTTGTCGGTTATCTTGTTTTTGAGGATATGATCGAAAGCCGATATCCTGTCCGTGGCGACCATGATGAGGCTGTCGCCGTTGTCGTATATTTCCCTGACCTTACCTTCCTTAAAGGGCTTATATTCCGTCATATGTTTTCCTCCGTATGAACCGCGATGTGAACTGAAGATCTTCTGATGATCTAACAATTAATTATACATTCAAACACCCGGAACACAAAGAGTTATTTGCTTTTGACGCGGTGTTGCTTTTTGTGTGCGAAATTATGTAAAATAGAACAAGTGCAATTAAGATGCGCTTAGGGGAAACGACCCCGAAAAAGCTGTTAAATTGGAGGTTAATAGTTATGAAGAAAGTATTGGCGATCGTTCTGACCGTTGCTATGGTACTTGCGCTCACCGCCTGCGGCGGCGGCACGGGAAAGGCTTCCGGCGGCGACGTCGTGAAGATCGGCGTCTACGAGCCGCAGTCCGGCGACAACGGCGCGGGCGGCAAGCAGGAGATACTCGGTATGCAGTATGCTAACTCCGTGCAGCCGACCGTAAAGATAGGCGGAAAGGAATATAAAGTCGAGCTCGTATACGCGGACAACGAGTCGTCCAACGACAAGGCCGTATCCGCGGCGTCACAGCTCATCGGAGCGGGCTGCTCCGTCATCCTCGGATCCTACGGCAGCGGCGTATCCATCGCGGCTTCCGACACGTTCCTCGAGGCGGGCATCCCCGCTATCGGCGTCACCTGCACTAACCCGCAGGTAACGGAAGGCAACTCCCACTATTTCAGGATCTGCTTCCTCGACCCGTTCCAGGGCACCGTAATGGCCAACTTCGCGAAGGCGACGTTCGGCGCCAAGACGGCGTACTGCCTCGGTCAGCTCGGCAACGACTACGACCAGGGCCTCATCAACTACTTCAAGCAGGCCGCCGAGGCTCTCGGCATGAAGGTCACGACCGAAGCGTTCCCCGAGGGCAACTCCGACTTCACGTCCTATCTCACCAACGCCAAGAACGCCGGCGCTGACGTTATCTTCGCGCCGTGCTCCACGAGCTACGCTCAGCTCATCATCGAGCAGTCCGCCACTCAGGGCGTATCCATTCCTCTTCTCGCGGGCGACACCTGGGATTCCAACGTCATCCTCAACGCGGCCGCGGGCAAGAACCTCGACATCGAGGTATCCACGTTCTATCAGGAGGGCGCCAACGCCGATTTCGAATCCAGCTTCAAGGCGTGGATCAACGGCGATTCCACCAACCTCGCGAATAACGGCGGCAACGACACTCTCGCGGCCGTATCCGTAATGGGCTACGACGCTTACTTCACCGCTCTTGCGGCGATGGAGAAGGCCGGAAGCATCGCGGCTGCCGACATCATGAAGGCTCTGCCCGACACGACCTATACCGGAATAACCGGCGAGATCAAGTTCGACGCGACCGGAGACGCGGAGAGAGATTCCGCGGTCATCAAGAAGGTCAACACGAAGGACGCCGCCTGGGAGTTCGTCGCGGTACAGGGCGTCAACTAAACACGACAGGATATCGACAATAAAGCGGGGATGCGTTCAGACATCCCCGCTTTTGCGGCGTCGCCGCGCTTCGGCTGCCGGACGGTGTTCCGGCTTCAGACTGATCATATTCAGGAGCTGTCCTAATGTCAGGTTTTTTAGAGGCTAATCTGCCTTACATACTCGCGGGGATATCCGTGGGAGGCCAGTACGCGCTGATAGCGATAGGCTACACGATGGTCTACGGCATCCTGCGTCTGATAAACTTCGCTCACGGCGACGTGTTCATGGTCGCCGGACTTGTCATGGTCTACACCTCGGCCAGCATGCCGATGGTGCTTGCCATCCCGGTAGTCATACTGGCTACCGTCATCCTCGGGTTCGCGATCGAACGCGTCGCTTACATGCCGCTCCGTTCGGCGCCGCGCATGTCGGTCATGATCTCGGCGATAGGCGTGTCGTATCTGCTCCAGAACTGCGCGCTGTATTTTACGGGCGGTCTTCCCAAGGTATATCCCGAGATACCGCTTCTTTCGAATTCGGTGACCATCTTCGGCGCGACTACCAAGGTCGTGACGCTGATAACGCCGGTCATAACGCTCGTCCTGGTCATCGCGCTCGTCACGTTCATAAACAAGACGAAGCTCGGAATGGCCATGAGAGCGGTCTCTAAGGATTTCGAAACGAGCCAGCTCATGGGCATCCGCATAAACAACGTCATATCGGCGACGTTCATGATCGGATGCTTCCTCGCCGCGATCGGCTCGCTGCTCTACTTCAGCAATTACACGTCCGTTATACCCACGTCGGGCGGCATGCCCGGACTCAAGGCGTTCGTCGCCGCTGTGTTCGGAGGCATCGGATCGATACCCGGCGCGGTGATAGGGGCGTTCGTCATAGGCATCTGCGAGAACATCATAAAGGGCATGGGGCTCACGACGTTCTCCGACGCTTTCACATTCGTTCTTCTCATCGTCATACTGCTCGTCAAACCGACGGGCATATTCGGCGAGAAGGCGACGGACAAGGTATAGGAGGGGGCCATGCTTACTGAAAAGAAAGATAAGACGGGCCTCTTCATCGGGGCGGTCTGCCTGGCGGTCCTGTACGTATTCCTGATACTTCTGGACAACGTGATCCCGCAGAACAGCTTTACGCTCCTGCTCGTTCCCGTCCTCAAGAAGGGCGCGATCTATTCCCTCGTGTGCGTATCCATGAACCTTCTGAACGGCTTTACCGGGCTGTTCTCGCTCGGTCAGGCAGGATTCATGATGCTCGGAGGATACGCCTACGCGATCTTCTCGATACCGAAAGATCAGCACGCCGCCGTATATCAGTACTTCGACGGCGGGCTCATTCAGTTCTCGATCCCCGAGGCTCTGTCGAACGTGCTCGGAGAATCGGCTGGAGCGATAATAGGCTCGATCATCTGCATAATGATAGCGGGCATAGTCGCGGCCGCGTTCGCCGCGCTCATCGGTATACCGGTGCTGCGGCTCAAATCCGACTATCTCGCGATAGCCACCCTCGGCTTCGCCGAGATACTCCGAGCCATATTCCAGTGGTCCGGGCTCGGTCCGATAACGAACGGCTCCAATCTCCTGAGAAAGTACACGTCGCTCTCCGCGATAAAGATAGGGAGCTTAAAGCTCGCGACGTTCTTCCCGTTCTTCATAGCGGGCATATCGATAGCGCTCATAGTGCTTCTGATAAACTCGTCGTACGGAAGGGCGTTCAAGGCAATACGCGACGACGAGATAGCGGCGGAGGCCATGGGCATCAATCTCTTCAGGCATAAGATGCTCTCGTTCGTCATATCGAGCTTCTTCGCCGGCGTCGGCGGAGCGCTGCTGGCGATGTTCCAGACGACGATCCAGGCGACGCCGTTCAAGTCCGCGATGACTTACGAGCTGCTGCTCATCGTAGTAATAGGCGGCATCGGCTCGATCTCAGGCTCGTGCATAGGAGCGTTCCTCTTCATAGCCTGCAACGAGTGGTGGCTGAGGTTCCTGGACAACGGATCCTTTATGGGCATGTCCGTACCGTTCTTCCGCGACGGCTTCCGCAAGGTCGTCTTCTCCGTGATCATCATGGTGATCGTCCTCTTCTTCAGTAAGGGCATCATGGGCGACAGGGAGATCTCGTTCGCGGGGCTCGCGCGCAGGATCAGGGGCTCAAAGCCCTCCGGCGGAAAGGAGGCTCCCGCGAAATGAGCAGACCTGTAGTGCTTTCGCTCGAAAACATAACCATGCAGTTCGGCGGCGTCGTCGCTATAAACAACCTCAGCATGGAGATACCCGAGGGCAATATAACCGCTCTCATAGGCCCGAACGGCGCGGGCAAGACGACGGCGTTCAATTGCATCACCGGTGTCTATCAGCCCACGAACGGAATAGTCAGATTCATGGACAAGGTCATCGTCGCGTCGCATCCGACCGGAAAAGACCTCAAGAATTACAAGGGTTGGAACGCCGACGCGTACGCGGGGATGAAGATCATCGATCCCACTCCGGATCAGATAACCAGGCTCGGAATAGCCAGGACGTTCCAGAACATAAGACTCTGGAAGTCCATGACCGTATTCGAGAACGTGCTCACCGCAAAGCACATGCGCGCTAAGCAGAACGTCTTTTCCGCGACCTTCCGCGCGAACGCGAAGGAAGAAAAGCGCATGCGCGACGAGACGATGGCGCTGCTCGAGGAGCAGGGCCTCGACAGGTTCAGGGACGAGCTGGCTACCTCGCTGCCGTACGGCCTTCAGAGGAGGCTCGAGATCGCGCGCGCTCTCGCTACGGATCCGAAGCTGCTCCTCCTGGACGAGCCCGCGGCAGGCATGAATCCTCAGGAGACGCTGGAGCTCTCCGAGTTCATAAAGCAGATAAGGGACAAATACGGACTGACGATCCTGCTGATCGAGCATCACATGGATCTTGTCATGGGCATCGCGGATTACATATACGTGATAGACTTCGGAAGCGAGATAGCTCAGGGTCTGCCCGCGGAGATCCAGTCGAACAGGAAGGTCATAGACGCGTATCTGGGGGTGAGTGAAGATGAGTAGCGACGTCATTCTCAGCATAAAGGATCTGAAGGTCAATTACGGCGGCATAGAGGCCGTAAAGGGCATAAGCTTCGACGTGCGGCAGGGCGAGATAGTAACTCTGATAGGCGCGAACGGCGCGGGCAAGAGCTCGACGCTGCGAGCGATCGCGGGCATCGTGAAGGCGGCTTCCGGAAGCGTCGAGTACGCGGGGGACGTCATTACGGGAAAGAGCCCGTCCGCCATAGTGCAGCGCGGCATAACGATGGCCCCCGAGGGGCGCAAGATATTCCCCGATCTTACGGTCGAGGAGAACCTTAAGATAGGCGCGTATACCAGGAGCGACGACCTCACGGCCGATCTCGCGTGGGTATACGAGCTGTTCCCGAGGCTGAAGGAGCGCTCCTGGCAGGCCGGCGGCACGCTCTCCGGAGGCGAGCAGCAGATGCTGGCGGTGGGGCGCGCCCTCATGGCCAAGCCCAAGGTGATGATGCTGGACGAGCCTTCTCTGGGGCTCGCTCCGCTGATCGTAAAGAACATATTCGAGATCATCAAGACGATAAACGAGAACGGCGTGACGGTGCTCCTCGTAGAGCAGAACGCGAACATGGCGCTCAAGGTGGCGCACAGGGCGTATGTGCTGGAGACCGGCCGCATAACGAAGAGCGGAACGGGAAGCGAGCTTTTGGCGGACGAAGCCATAAAGGAGGCTTACCTCGGAAAGCAGAAGTAGCACCTTGCGCGGATCCATGGAAGAAAAGAAGAAACGAATGGAATATCTGGTCGCAGCGCTCAACGAAGCGTCTGCGGCCTATTATAACGATAAAGACGAGCTGATGAGCAATTACGAGTGGGACGCCATGTTCGACGAACTTGCCTCGCTCGAGGCTGAGACGGGCATCGTGCTCGAGGGCAGCCCGACGCACAGCGTCGGCTACGGCGGAGCGCTCGGCGGCGGAAGGCGCGAGGCTCACGAATATCCGGCCCTGTCGCTGGCCAAGAGCAAGGACGTTTCCGTGCTTCAGAAATGGGCCGGACAGCGCCCCGTATGGCTCAGCTGGAAGCTCGACGGCATAACGCTCGTGGCGACCTACGACTCCGGAAAGCTCGCGCGCCTTCTCACGAGGGGCAACGGCACGACCGGCACCAATATAACTTATCTGGCGCCTCAGATCAGCGGAGTCCCCCTTTCGATAGAGGAAAAGGGGCATTTCGTCGTGAGGGGCGAGGCCGTCATGTCGTATCCCGATTTCGACAGGCTCAACGAGGAGCTCTCCGAGGGCGAGCAGTACGCGAATCCGAGGAATCTCGTCGCCGGCACCCTTGCCCTTGACGAGAGCAGGGCGGAGCAGGTGGCGGAGAGAAAGGTGCGCTGGAAGGCGTTCTCCCTCGTCCATACCGACAGCGCCGTAACGTCGTGGGGTAGCCGCATGGACCTTCTCGACAGGCTCGGCTTCGACACTGTCGACAGGGAGCTCTGCGACGCCGGAACGCTTCCCGGCGTGATAGAAAAGTGGACTCAGCGCGTGCGCGGCGGGGAGATGGAGCTGCCCGTGGACGGGCTCGTCATAGCGTATGACGACACGGAATACGCCGCGACAGGCTCCGTCACCGGGCATCACGCGACGAACGCGGGCATGGCCTTCAAATGGCAGGATACAGCCGCCGACACCGTTCTCGACCACGTCGAGTGGAGCTGCGCGGCTTCGAGCATAACGCCGGTCGCCGTGTTCGCGCCTGTCCAGCTCGAGGGTACGGAGGTGAAGCGCGCCAGTCTGTGCAACCTTACGGAGATGAAGAGGCTCGGCATAGGAGCCGGCGGCGCGACGACGCTTAAGGTCATAAAATCGAACATGATCATCCCGAAGGTTATAGCCGCGGATCCGCACGGCACCGCGGCGGAGATACCCGAAAGATGCCCGGTGTGCGGCGCCGCGACGGAGATAACGGTCGGAAGCTCGACCGGCTCCGAGACGCTGCACTGCACGAATCCGGACTGCAGCGCAAAGCACATCCGCAGGTTCGAGCGGTTCGTGTCGCGCCAGTGCATGGACATCGACGGGCTGAGCGTAGAGACGCTCGCGAAATTCATAAACGCCGGGCTGATCACCGATCTCGTCTCGATATACAGGATCGGCGAGCACCGGCAGGAGATAGAGGCGATGGAAGGCTTCGGGGCCAGGAGCTTCGCGAATCTGGCGGCGGCCGTCGAACGCAGCAGGAACGCCGATCCCGCGAGGTTCATAAACGCGCTGTCGATCCCGAAGATCGGACTGGACGCGGGCAAGCGCATCATAGCCAAATACGGCACTGCGGGCTTTCTCAGGAGGCTGGAGGACGGCGAAGGCTTCGAGGAGATCGACGGCTTCGGCGCCGAACGCAGCGGATCGATACTCGCCTGGTACGCGGACGGAAAGAACAGGGACCTGTTCCGGAGGCTGCTGGAAGAGATAACGCTCGCGGACGTCGCTCCCGCGGAGGAGAACGCCGGAGGCAGCTGCGCGGGAAAGGTGTTCGTCATAACCGGCGACGTGCACGTCTTTAAGAACCGCGACGCCTTCAAGGCATACGTCGAGTCCCAGGGAGGAAAGGTGACCGGCAGCGTCTCCGCGAAGACGGACTATCTCGTGAACAACGACGTCGGTTCCGGATCGTCCAAGAATAAAAAAGCCAAGGAGCTCGGAAAGGAGATCATCTCCGAGGAAAGGTTCATAGAACTGTTCGGCGGGCCCTGAACGGATAAAAAAAGAAGCCTGCGGCTGTGCCGCAGGCTTTTCGTTTCGCTCTTCTCTTTAATCCTCGTATATCGGATGAGCCTTGCAGATCGCGTTCACGCGGGAGCGGATCTCGTCGGCCTTGTTGTCGAAGTCCGAAGCCGCGAGGTATATGAGCTCCGCTATCTCCGTCATGTCGCTCTCGACGAGGCCTCTCGTCGTGACGGCGGGAGTGCCTATGCGTATGCCGCTCGTCTTGCTGGCGGGCTGCGGATCCTGCGGGATCTTGTTCTTGTTTACGGTGATGTACACCTCGTCGAGGCGCTGCTCGAGATCTCTTCCGGTTATCCCGAAGGGGCGCAGATCCACGAGCATGAGATGATTGTCGGTGCCGCCGGACACGAGGCTGAAGCCCCTGTCGAGGAGGCCCTGAGCGAGGACCTTGGCGTTCTTTACGATCTGCTCCTGATACGCCTTGAATTCGGGCTTTAAGGCTTCGCCGAAGGCCACGGCCTTCGCTGCGATCAGATGCTCGAGCGGGCCGCCCTGGGTCCCGGGGAACACCGCGGAGTTGATCTTCTTTGCGATCGCTTCGTCGTTCGTGAGGATGAGTCCGCCTCTCGTGCCCCTGAGCGTCTTGTGCGTCGTCGTCGTCACGACGTCGGCGTACGGGAACGGGGAGGGATGGAGCCCCGCCGCCACGAGGCCGGCGATGTGGGCCATGTCGACCATCAGGTACGCGCCGCATTCCTTGGCGATCTCGGAGAACTTCTTGAAATCTATGATCCTGGGATACGCGGAAGCTCCGGCGATGATCATCTTTGGCCTGTGCCTGAGCGCGAGCTCGCGCAGCATGTCGTAATCGATCGTCTGGGTATCTTCGCGCACTCCGTACGGGACTATGTTGTACTGCTTTCCGGAAAAGTTCGCGCTGCTGCCGTGCGTGAGGTGGCCGCCCTCGTCGAGGTTCATGCCCATGACGGTGTCTCCGGGGGTGCAGAGCGCCAGATAGCAGGCGTAGTTCGCCTGAGCTCCGGAATGAGGCTGTACGTTCGCGAATCCGCAGCCGAACAGCTTCTTCGCTCTTTCTATCGCTATCGACTCGACCTCGTCGATGTGTACGCAGCCGCCGTAATAGCGCTTTCCGCAGTAGCCTTCCGCGTATTTGTTAGTGAGGACCGAACCTGCGGCGGCGAGCACCGCGGGGCTCACGATGTTCTCCGAAGCGATGAGCTCCAGATTCCTCTGCTGGCGCGCCAGCTCTCTTCCTATGGCCGCTCCGATCTCGGGGTCCACGGAAGAAAGATATTCTATCGATTCTCTTATCATATCTTGCTCCTTTTCATGAACAACGTTTCGCGTTTTCAGATGATTTAAAACTATCATCTCCGGACCGTTTTGTCAAAGCTTCGATCTTATGGTAAACTGATTTGTACGATATATTTGAACGATAAGGTTTTAAGAGCCCGACCCTTAATGAAAACGAACGGAAACAAGGCTGAAAAAATATCCAGGGAAAGCGTAGAGCATCTCACGTATTCGAGGATCTCCGCGCTTTCGGGCAACTATCTGGTGCTCTACACCGTGGATCCCGTCACGGAGGGCTACGTCGAGTTCAGCGCGACGAAGGATTTCGAGGAGCTCGGTCTGGCCAAGAGCGGAAAGGAGTTTTTCGCGGCGTCCCGGATAAACGGCGAAAGGGCGGTCTTCGCGGCGGACCTTCAGATGTACAGGCAGCGCTTTACGAAGGAGAACGTGCTGCGCGAGATAGAGGAGCGCGGATTGTTCCTCATGCATTACCGCCTCGTCATGGACGGCTCTCCGGTACCCGTCTGCCTCAGGGCGGCTCTCGTCAGCGAGAGCGACGGGGATAAGCTCCTTGTCGGCGTCACGCGCGACGAAGACAGTCCGGCCGGCCCGCAGGGCTCCGCGGGAGAAGCCTCCGCGCATATGGACTTTCAGGCGTTCGCTGATTCCGTCGGGATGCCTTGCTGCGTGATGTCGGTGGAAAGGACTCCGGACGGCGGATGCGGGGATATACGCATCGTCTGCGCCAATCAGACGTACAAGAGCAACATGGGACCTTCGTATTATGACGGCATGCCGTACCACGAACTCGTTCCAAAGGACAATAAATTCGAGGATTTCTGCTTCCGCGCCGCGATACTCAAGCAGCGCATGCACGCTTACGTGGAGACGAAGGCTCTGGGATGGTGGATAGATCAGACGCTGATACCGCTCGAAGGCGGCAGCGGAGATATCGGCTACTGCCAGTTCGTGTTCGAGTTCACAGCCGCGCCGGAGACGGACCGGCTCGCGAACGTCTCGGCCTCGACCGCGGAAAAGGTCATACAGTCCTGCATAACTCTCATGAGCGGGAAGGATTTCAAGGAGAGCGTCGCGGAGGTGCTGGATCTTGTGATGCAGGCCTCTGGCGCCAGGGCCGGAAGGATAATGCTCATAGATCACGAAAAAGACAGAGCCTCCATCTTCTGCGAGCGCTGCGACGACGCCGACTGGCCTAACAGGGTCCCCGGCCGCGACGTCATCTCGTACGAGATAATGAGCTCATGGAAGGATCTCATCGGCGAGAGCAACGCGATAATGATCAGGGACGAACAGGATCTCGCCGCGATAGAAGCCGAAAACCCGCAGTGGGCCCGCACGATGCGCGAGAACGGCGTGGACAGCCTCGTCCTCGTTCCGCTGCGCCGCTCCGGGGAGGAGATCGGATACATGTACGTCGTCAACTTCGACGTCAGCAGGATAATCGAGCTCAAGGAGCTCGTCGAGCTCCTGGCGTATTTCCTCGGCTCGGAGATATCCAACCACATGCTGCTTGAAAGGCTCGAGACGATAAGCAAGGTCGACGTTCTCACCGGGATAATGAACCGCCGCGCGATGATCAGCCGCATAAAGCAGATCGCCAAGGAAGGCGGCTTCGGACGCTTCGGAGTCGTGAGCATAGATCTTAACGGACTCAAGACCGTAAACGACAACGAAGGCCACGACGCGGGCGACAGGCTGCTGATAATGGCCGGCGAGATACTCAAGAAGGTGTTCTACGAGGACGATCTGTTCCGCACGGGAGGCGACGAATTCATCGTGATATCCGAGAGCATCGACGAGAAGACGTTCGAGCGCAAGGTAAAGAAGCTCGGCGCCGCGGCCGCGAAGAACGACAGCGTCAGCTTTGCCGTCGGCACCTTCTGGTCGGACGGTTCGACGGATCTCACGAAAGCGCTCCGCATAGCCGACGAGCGCATGTACGAAGCGAAGAAACAGTATTACGAGAAGAATCCGCAGCTCAGGTCCCGCTGAGCGCATCCGGGGAGGAAGGATCATGGAACGCGATTATCAGTTTTACAGATCTATAGCAGACCACATCGACGCCGTCACGGGCGGCTTCAGGCCCGAGATCGGCCTCATACTGGGCACAGGGCTCGGAGGCTTTGCGGACATGATAGGTCCCTGCGAAGGCTTTGAGCGCTGCGAGATACCGTACGCGGAGATACCGGGCTTCCTCACCTCGACCGCTCCCGGTCATCAGGGGAAGCTCATATTCGGACAGGCCTGCGGCCGCAAGGTCGTGTGCATGTCCGGCAGGTTCCACTACTACGAAGGGTATTCGTACGAGGAGCTCGCCATGCCTGTCAGGGTCCTCGCGCTGCTCGGGATAAAGAAGCTCGTCGTAACGAACGCCGCCGGCGCCGTGAACGAATCGTACAGGCCCGGAGAGGTGATGGTGATACGCGATCACATAAAGCTGTTCGGAGGCAGCCCGATGCGCGGTCCGAACGTGCCGGAGCTCGGCGACAGGTTCTTCGACATGGCCAACGTTTACAGCCGGGAGCTGCGCGACGTGGCGCTCGAATGCGCGAAGGAGAGCAGGCTCACGGTCCACGAGGGCGTATATTTCTTCTTCCCCGGCCCGCAGTACGAGACTCCCGCCGAGATAAGGGCGGCGCGGATGCTTGGAGGAGACGCGGTCGGCATGTCGACCGTGACCGAGGTCATAACCGCTTCGCACTGCAGGATACCGGTGCTGGGGATGTCGTTCATAAGCAACATGGCCAGCGGCGTAACGAAGCACGAGCTGACCTCTGACGAGGTCGTGGAGGCCGGCGAAAAGGCCGCTCCGCTGCTCGAGGAATACTTTTGCGAGATACTCAGGAGGCTCCCGTGAAGATACTTTTGAAAAACTGCGGCGTGCTCGTCAGAAAGGGCGAGGCCGACTACGCCGTCATCAGGGACGGCGCTCTGCTCACGGACGGAGATCTCATAGCCGGGGTCTTCGATCTTTCGGACGGAAAGACGAACGCCGCGAAGCTCGCGGCCGGCGCCGATACCGTAAAGGACATGGGCGGCTGCCTTCTTATGCCGGCGCTCGTGAACGCGCACGGTCACGCGCCGATGACGCTCCTTCGCGGAGCGGGGAGCGGCCTACCGCTTCAGGCT
>JAEEVI010000058.1 GCA_016287035.1 Bacillota bacterium | reverse complement strand
TGCGTGAGCTGCTATACGTGCGTTCTCGTATGCCCGTACGGCGCGCTGTCGCCCGGCGGGGACGGCGTCATGCAGAAGTTCGAGCTTTGCCGGCGCAATTCCTGCGGAGAACCGGCCTGCGTGCTCGGCTGTCCGAACAGGGCGATAGTATACGAAGATCGAGGTGATTCTCTGTGAACAGGTACGTGATCATCGGAAACGGTCCCGCCGCGGCGGGATGCATCGAAGGCATCCGAAGCGTCGACGGGGACGGCAGCATAACCGTCATCTCCGCGGAAGAACACGGCGTTTACTGCAGGCCGCTGATATCCTACTATCTTGAAGGAAAGACGGATCTCGAGCGCATCCGCTACCGCGGTCCGGATTTCTACGACCGCATGGGATGCGCCGTCCTGTACGGAAGGAAGGCCGTCCGCGTCGACAGCGCCGCCCGCGAGGTCGTTCTCGACGACGGCAGCGCGCTTCCGTATACTTCCGTCTGCGTCGCCGCGGGCTCTTCGCCGTTCGTTCCGCCTTTCGAAGGTCTCGGCAGCGTCCGCGAAAAGCATTCCTTCATGACGCTCGACGACGCTCTGGCGCTCGATAAGGTCGTGACCGGAAGCTCCAGAGTCCTCATAATCGGCGCCGGGCTGATCGGACTGAAATGCGCTGAAGGTCTTTGCGGAAGGGCCGCGGAGATCGTAGTGTGCGATCTCGCCGACAGGGTCCTTTCGAGCATCCTGGACGCGGAATGCGCCTCGATGATGCAGAAGCACCTCGAAGAGCGCGGGATGCGCTTCCTGCTCGGCGACAGCGTCGAAAGGTTCGAGGACGGAAAGGCATATATGAAGAGCGGAACCTGTGTCGAGTTCGACGTGCTCGTCCTCGCCGTCGGAGTCCGCGCGAACACGTCTCTGGTCAGGGACGCCGGAGGGGAGGTCAACAGAGGCATCGTCGTCGACAAACGCATGCGGACGTCAGTTCCGGACGTCTACGCGGCCGGCGACTGCGCGGAGGGCGACGACATATCCTCCGGGCAGAAAAGGGTCCTGGCGATACATCCGAACGCGGTCATGCAGGGCTATACGGCCGGGATCAATATGGCGGGAGGCAGCGTCGAATTCGACAAGGGCATACCGATGAACTCGATCGGCGTTTTCGGGCTCCACGCGATGACCGCCGGAACGTACGAGGGCGAGATGTACGAGGAAAAGACGGAGACGTCCGTAAAGCGCATATTCACGAAGGACGATCTTCTCAAAGGATTCATACTGATCGGCTGCGACGAGCGCGCCGGCATATACACATCGATGATACGCGAGAGGACTCCTCTGTCGTCGGTCGACTTCGAAATGATGAAAAAGGGGGCGACCACGGCCGCGTTTTCTTCCGATATGCGTGGAAAAAAGTTTGGAGGTGTGGTATAAAACAATGGTAATAAATGCAAACGGGCTCGATCATAAAGCTTTGAACGAAGCGATAAGAGAAGCGGACGGAAAGTGCCGCGTGACGGGCTGCTGCGGACAGCGGTTCATCGCGGCGGGGATGTCCGGAAAGGACATAGAGATATCCGGCACTCCGGGCAACGCGCTTGGCGCGTATCTCAACGGAGGGACCGTCACGGTCGAGGGCAACGCGCAGGACGCCGTCGGCGACACGATGAACGCCGGCAGCATCGTCGTCAGAGGCAGCATCGGGGACGCCGCGGGCTACGCCATGCGAGGCGGAAGGATCTTCGTAAGGGGTGACGCCGGCTACCGCGCGGGCATCCACATGAAGGCCTACAAGGACAAGGTCCCGGCGATGGTCATCGGCGGAAGGGCCGGCAGCTTCCTCGGCGAATATCAGGCGGGAGGGATCATCGTGGTCCTCGGTCTGGACGCGCCGGACGGAAGGATTGTCGGAAACTTCCCGTGCACCGGGATGCACGGCGGCAAGATGTTCCTCAGGTCGGACTGCAGCGGGATCGCGTTTCCCCCTCAGGTGACCGCCAGACCCGCCTGCGCGGACGACCTCGAGGAGATAAAGCCGTTGATATCGGAATTCTGCGCGTCGCTCGGATGCGACGAGGAGGAGGTGCTGTCAGCGCCGTTCACCGTGGTTACTCCGGACAGCGGGAATCCGTACAGACAGATGTATGTTGCGAACTGAAGTCAGCAGGAGGACATCATGAATTATTCGACAGAAGAAGTGATCCAGTACGCGCGCGAAGAGGACGTAAAGTTCATACGCCTGGCTTTCTGCGACGTCTTCGGAAGACAGAAGAACATATCGATAATGCCTGACGAGCTGCCCCGCGCCTTCGAGCAGGGAATAGCGTTCGACGCCTCCGCGATCGCCGGCTTCGGCGACGTGTCGCGCAGCGACCTGCTCCTTCACCCCGAGCCCGGCACGCTCGTTCCTCTTCCGTGGAGGCCAGAGCACGGGCGCGTCGTTCAGATGATATCGTCGATAACGTATCCCGACGGCAGTCCGTTCGGATGCGATACGCGCAGCCTTCTCAAGGCTGCCGCCGCGAAGGCGCGGCAGGCAGGATACGAGTTCTCGTTCGGCGCGGAGCAGGAGTTCTATCTGTTCCTCCTCGACGAGAACGGAGCGCCGACGAAGACGCCCTGCGATCACGCGGGATATATGGATATAGCGCCGGAGGACCACGGAGAGAACGTCCGCAGGGAGGTGTGCCTCACGCTCGAAAAGATGGGCATACATCCGGAAAGCTCTCATCACGAGGAGGGTCCCGGGCAGAACGAGATAGACTTCCGCTATTCGGACGCGCTCACAGCCGCCGACAACGCCATGACGTTCCAGCGCGTCGTAAAGACAGTCGCGTACAGGAACGGCATGTATGCCGATTTTTCGCCGAAGCCTGCGGCAGGTCTCCCCGGAAACGGTTTTCACGTGAACATCTCCCTCAGGAACGGCGCGGACGACGCGGCTTTCCGCGGAATGATCGCCGGGATACTCGCGCAGGCGGGGCCCATGACCGCGTTTCTCAACCCGACGCACGAATCGTATCTGCGCCTCGGAAGCAATAAGGCTCCCGGATACATATCCTGGTCGGCCGAGAACCGCTCGCAGCTCGTCCGCATACCGGCAGCTTCCGGCGAATACCGCCGCGCGGAGCTGCGCTCGCCGGATCCCTGCGCGAACCCGTATCTCGCCTTCGCGCTCATGATCAACGCGGCTCTTTACGGTATTGAAAACAAGCTGGAGCTCCCGGAGCCGCTGAACGTGAACCTCTACAGGGCCGATCCCGCTTCGATCTCCGCGCTCGAGCAGCTTCCGTCGAGCCTCGACGAAGCCAGAAGGGCGGCGTCTTCGAGCGGATTCATAAAAGCGAACGTTCCGCGGGAGATACTGGACATCTATTGCGGAAAGCTTATCTGACAGTCCGGGAAGGGTGCATATGAGTCTGAAAGAGCGAATATACAGCGTCCTCGTCGTATCCGCGTCTGAAAAGTTCAACGCGGCGCTTCTTCCTATGCTCTCGGAGTCGCATTACGAACCGGTGCACGTCGCCGCGGGAATAAGCGCGGCAAAGAGGGCTTTCGCCGAGCGGAGCTACGATTACGTGATAATCAATTCGCCGCTGCCGGACGATCAGGGCGTGCGGTTCGCCATAGACGCGGGCAATTCCGCGGGCACCGTGGTCCTGCTCCTGATCAGGGCGGAGCTTTACGAGGACGTGTTCGACAAGGTCGTCGAGCACGGCGTGTTCACGATGTCGAAACCGCTCTCCTCGACCGTGCTCGGCATCTCGTTCGACTGGATGTCCAGCGTGAGGGAACGCCTGAGAAAGCTGGAAAAGAAGACGCTT
>JAEEVI010000057.1 GCA_016287035.1 Bacillota bacterium | reverse complement strand
GTCGAGGTCTTCCGCCTTGGCCGCGCCTATGCTGAAGACCTTTATGTAGTCGATCAGGTACAGGTAGTCCTGCACCATGTAGAACTTGAACTTTTCTATGTCGAGCGTGCCGTCGGCAATGCCGCGCACGAAAGGATGGCGGTTGTAGCCGTCCCAGATCGAAGCCGACGCTTCGAGAAATCTTTCGGATGCCGTCATGCCGCACCTCACCGCGCGAAATCGCTGCTGATGTCGAACATGTGGTCCATCGGACCGGATCCGCTGCCGAGGTCGAGCATCGCGGCGAGAGCGCCCGAGATGTACGCCTTTGCCCGTTCGACCGAGGTGTCGAGATCGTAACCCTTAGCGAGATTCGCCGCTATCGCGCTGGAGAGCGTGCAGCCCGTTCCGTGGGTGTTGGGGTTGTCTATTCGCTTTCCGTAGAACCAGCGGGCCTCACCGTTGCGGTAGAGCAGGTCGTTGGCGTCGTTGAGGTCGTGGCCGCCCTTGCAGAGCACGGCGCATCCGTAGGCTTCGCTGATCATCCCCGCTGCAGTGACCATGTCCTGCGGCGCGCGGATCTCCATGCCGGAGAGGACTTCCGCTTCGGGGATGTTTGGCGTCAGTACCGCGGCCAGCGGAAGGAGCTTTTCCTTGAGGGTGCTGATCGCTTCGTCGGAGATGAGCTTCGAACCGCTCGTCGCGACCATGACCGGGTCGACGACTATGTTCGCGGCTTTATACTGCACGAGCTTCTCCGCTATGGCCTCGATGAGGCCGGAGGATGATACCATGCCGATCTTGACCGCGTCCGGGCGTATGTCGGTGAATACGCTGTCGATCTGCATGCGCAGGAATTCGGGCGATACTTCGTATATCCCCTGTACGCCGGTCGTGTTCTGGGCTGTGAGGGCTGTGACGGCGCAGGTGGCGAACACTCCGTTCGCCGTCATAGTCTTGATATCGGCCTGGATACCGGCGCCTCCGCCGGAGTCGCTTCCGGCGATCGTCAATGCTGTCTTCATGAGTTCTCCTTTCAGACATCAACTTTTGTAGCGCGACAGAGAGTGGTGCCCCCGGTCTGCCGCGTGATATGATCAGCAGTTTACAACTGTTCTGAGCTTTTCCTTCAGCAGGCGGGCCGCCTGCTGCGCGTCGGGCTGCGCGAATATCGCGCTGACCACGGCCGCGCCGTCGAGTCCCGTGCCCGCGAGCTGACCGACGTTGTCCATGGTTATGCCGCCGATGGCGACGACCGGTATATCCACGGCCTCGCATATCGCCTTGAGCGCGTCCTTCGTTATCGTCGTCGCGTCGCTCTTCGTTCCGGTAGCGAACACCGCCCCGACTCCGAGGTAATCCGCGCCCATAGCCTGAGCCTCGAGGGCCTGCTCCACGGTCTTGCAGGACACGCCTATTATCTTGTCCGGCCCGAGCTTGGCGCGGACGTCGCCGGCCTTCATGTCGCTCTGTCCGACGTGGACTCCGTCCGCTCCTACCCTGAGCGCTATGTTCACGTTGTCGTTTATCACGAAGGGCACTTTGTAGCGCGCGCAGAGCCCCTTGAGCTCCATGGCTTCGGCGGTGAACTCGGCCTCGTTCATGAACTTCTCGCGCAGCTGCACGAACGTCGCGCCGCCCTTCAGGGCCTCCTCGACCTGCGACGCGAGCGTGCGGCCCCTGAGCCAAGCTCTGTCCGTCACGGCGTACAGCAGCATATCTTCAGCTTTGCAGTTTCCCATTTCGTCTCCTTTCGCGGGCCGCGTAAAAAAGCGGCAGATGATGATATCTGCCGCCGAAAGCTCGCGTAAAATGCATTCCCTACGTTGGCATTATCCAAATCAGGTTGCGGGTAACGGCACACAGCCGATTCTCAGCCCGCTTTGCGCGAGCTCCCCGAACATCGGTAATTCAGTTAGATCCACATCGATATCGTAGTCTTTCGCCCGGCGTTTGTCAATCGGAAAAGGCTTCGCAAAAGTACGCGGCGCGCACAATTTGTTATTGCTTTTTTTACCGCGAATCATTAAAATACTGGCAAGGCAAACAGCGTGCCTGTATTTGTCCCGCGAAGGGACAGGGTCTGATCCGCGCCGCAGGGCAGTTTCCGCGCAGGCGTGGGATAAATCCTCTTTTTCTTCGTCAGAAAGATCAGACGGTAAAAGTATGGCGACATACTCGTTTTGGTCTGCATACGGGGAAACCGCAGAGATGGGATCCTGTCTGCTCCGCTTTTTTATTATTGCGATACGAAAGGAATAGATCATGACTATAGTCGACCTGCTCGAAAGGAACGCGAAACTCTACGGCGACGAGACGGCTCTCGTCGAGATAAACCCCGAGCAAAAATACGCCAAAAGGATCACGTGGCACGAATACGAACTGGTCCAGCCCACGAACTATAACTATTCCAGGCGCGAGATCTCCTGGAGCGTCTTCAACGAAAAGGCGAACAGGTTCGCGAACGCACTGATCGCCAGAGGGATAGGCAGGAAGAACAAGGTCGCGATCCTCCTCACGAACGGCCTGGAATGGCTCCCGATATATTTCGGAGTGCTCAAGACGGGCGCCGTAGTCGTTCCTCTCAATTTCAGATATTCCGCGGAAGAGATCAAATACACGCTCGGTCTCTCCGAGTCGGATATACTTGTCTTCGGACCCGAATTCATCGGCCGCGTCGAAGAGATCGCGGACGATATCGCCGACAGGATCGCTCTGCTGTACGCTGGCGACGGCTGTCCGTCGTTCGCCGAGAGCTACTCCCAGTTCGCCTCCGACGCCGTCGGAAGCAACCCAGGGATCTATCTCGACGAAGACGATTTCGCGGCGATCTATTTCTCTTCCGGCACCACCGGATTCCCGAAGGCGATCCTTCACAAGCACAGAGCGCTCATGCATGCCGCCAAGGCCGAGCAGATGCACCATTCGCAGACGCGCGGCGACTGCTTCCTCTGCATACCGCCGCTGTACCACACCGGCGCTAAGATGCACTGGTTCGGCTCGCTGCTGAGCGGATCGAAGGCCGTTCTTCTGAAGGGCACTAAGCCCGAGTTCATATTCGACGCTGTATCCAGGGAGCATTGCACCATAGTCTGGCTGCTCGTTCCCTGGGCTCAGGATATCCTCAACGCGCTCGACAGCGGCGAGCTGAAGCTCGAGGATTACGAGCTCAGCCAGTGGAGGCTCATGCACATAGGCGCGCAGCCCGTTCCACAGAGCCTTATAAAGCACTGGCTCGAATACTTCCCGAACCATCAGTACGATACCAACTACGGTCTGTCTGAGTCCGCGGGACCGGGCGCGGTGCACCTGGGCGTGGAGAACGTCCGCAAGGTCGGCGCGATCGGCGTCCCCGGCTACGGCTGGAAGACGAAGATCGTCGGCAGCGACGGCGAGCCCGTGCAGCAGGGACAGGTCGGAGAGCTCTGCCTCAAGGGCGCCGGCGTGATGATCTGCTATTTCAACAATCCGGAAGCCACCGCCGAGACGATAAAGGACGGCTGGCTGTATACCGGCGATATGGCCATGCAGGACGAAGAGGGCTTCATCTGGCTCGTCGACCGCAAGAAGGACGTCATAATCTCCGGCGGCGAGAACCTCTACCCCGTCGAGATAGAGAATTTCATAATGACGAACGATAAGATCAGCGACGTCGCGGTCATCGGGCTCCCCGACGACAGGCTCGGCGAGATCGCTGCCGCGATAATAAAGCTGAAGGACGGCTGCAGCAGCAGCGAGGAGGAGATGAACGAATTCTTCAGGGGACTTCCCAGATACAAGAGGCCAAGGAAGATCATATTCGCGGACGTTCCGAGGAACGCGACGGGAAAGATCGAAAAGCCGCTGCTCCGCAAGATGTACGGCGCGGACAGGCTCGTTCTTGCCCAGAACAAGAAGTAGGACCGCGGCGCGGGAAGCGCGTGCGCGGCAGAAATATAAAGGAGGCTGGATCATTTGAAAAAACTGATGCTCGGAAACGAGGCCATCGCGAGGGGCCTCTACGAGGCGGGAGCGTCGGTAGTGTCGAGCTACCCCGGCACCCCGTCGACGGAGATCACGGAATTCGCGGCGTCATACGAAGAGATATACTGCGAGTGGGCTCCGAACGAGAAGGTGGCCTGCGAGGTGGCCTTCGGCGCGTCGCTGCGCGGCGCCAGGAGCGCGTGCGCGATGAAGCACGTCGGTCTGAACGTGGCCGCGGACCCGATGTTCACGCTGTCATACACAGGCGTTAACGGAGGGCTGGTCATATTCGTCGCGGACGATCCCGCGATGCATTCCTCTCAGAACGAGCAGGATTCGCGCCACTACGCGATAGCGGCGAAGATACCGAT
This sequence comes from Bacillota bacterium, assembly GCA_016287035.1. Taxonomy (GTDB): domain Bacteria; phylum Bacillota; class Clostridia; order Peptostreptococcales; family Anaerovoracaceae; genus UBA1764. The sequence goes on along the minus strand of JAEEVI010000057.1, from coordinate 3,039 downwards.
GCTCGAGCCGGCGGACTCCCAGGAGGCAAAGGACTTTACGAAGACAGCGTTCGAGCTCTCCGAGAGATACGATACCCCGGTGCTCGTGCGCATGTGCACGAGGATCGCGCATTCGCAGAGCATAGTAGAGCTTTGCGAGCGCGTGGAAAAGCCCCTGGGCGAATACGTAAAGAACGCGCAGAAGTACATAATGACGCCCGGAAACGCCGTAAAGCGCCACCCGGTCGTCGAGGAGCGCACGAAGCTCCTCGCGCGGCTCGGAGAGACGACGGAGCTCAACCGCGTGGAAAAGGGCGGGAGCGAGATCGGAATAATCACCTCCGGCACCGCTTATCAGTACGTCAAGGAGGTCTTCGGCGACAGCGCGTCCGTGCTCAAGCTCGGCCTCGTTAATCCGCTCCCCGAGCAGCTGATAAGGGATTTCGCGTCGGGAGTCGAAAAGCTGTACGTGATAGAAGAGCTCGACGGCATAATAGAGACGCACGTCAAGGCGCTCGGCATAGCGTGCGCGGGCAAGGAGATGTTCTCACCGCTCGGCGAATTCAGCCAGACGACGATAAGGAAGGCCTTCGGGATGCAGACCGCGGAGCCGGTCGCGCTCGGGAGCTCCATCCCGGTGCGCCCGCCGGTCATGTGCCCGGGCTGCCCGCACAGAGGGCTGTTCTACGCTCTTTCGAAGAATAAGATAACGGCGCTCGGCGATATCGGGTGCTATACGCTCGGCGGCGCGGCGCCGCTGTCCGCTCTCGACTCGACGCTCTGCATGGGCGCTTCGATCTCCGGCCTTCACGGCTTCAACAAGGCAGGCGGAGCAGAGACGGAAAAGAAGACGGTCTGCGTCATCGGCGACTCGACCTTCATGCATTCGGGCATGACCGGTCTCGTCGACGTCGCGTATAACGGCTCGAATTCAACGGTCATAATACTCGACAACTCCATAACGGGAATGACCGGCCATCAGAACAACCCGACGACAGGCTACAACATCAAGGGAGAGCCTGCGGGCCACGTCGACCTCGAGGCTTTCTGCCGCGCGATCGGCATAAACAGGGTGCGGGTCGTCGATCCGTACGATATCAGTCTGTGCGAGAGCGCGATAAAGGAGGAGCTGGCGGCTGAAGAGCCTTCGGTCATCATCTCCAGGCGTCCCTGCATGCTGCTCAAATACGTAAAGGCGAAGCCCGCGGCCGTCGTCGCGGAGGATATGTGCGTCGGCTGCGGGTCTTGCATGGCGATAGGCTGCCCGGCGATAAGCATGAAGGACGGCTTCGCGAGGATCGACCCGACTCAGTGCGTCGGCTGCGGCGTATGCGCGCAGCTCTGTCCGACAGGCGCGTTGACATGCGCGGAGGGCTGAACATGGAAACGAAGAACGTAATGATAGTAGGCGTCGGAGGGCAGGGAAGCCTTCTGGCAAGCAAGATACTCGGCGCTCTGCTCACAGGCGAGGGCTTCGACGTAAAGGTCAGCGAGGTCCACGGAATGAGCCAGCGCGGCGGTTCCGTAGTCACGTACGTGCGCTTCGGCGACAAGGTGTATTCGCCCGTCGTCTCAGACGGCGAGGCCGATTTCATCGTCTCCTTCGAGACGCTTGAGGCCGCCAGGTACGTCGGCTGCCTTAAAAAGGACGGCAAGATAGTCGTCAATACGCAGACCATAGACCCGATGCCGGTGATAACCGGCGCCGCGGAATATCCGTACGGGGTCCTCAGGGAGCTTAAAGACAAGGGCGTGTTCGTGGACGACATCGACGCGCTAAGCCTGGCCGAGCAGGCGGGCAGCGCGAAGGCCGTGAACATAGTCCTGATGGGAAGACTGTCGAAGTATTTCGACATACCGAAGGAAAAGTGGGAAGCGGTAATTAAGCAGCTCGTCAAGCCGCAGTTCACGGACATCAATCTCAAGGCGTTCGAGCTCGGACGCGATGAAAGATAAAGGATCAAACAGTTACTGAATATACTGAATCTAATATAAAGAAAGAGGGTGGTCCGAATGGGCAACTATTACCAGAAGGATATCGAGACTGCGTCCAGAGATCAGATCGTCGCTATCCAGAACGAGAAGATCGTAAAGCAGGTAAAGCACGTCTACGAGAACGTCGCTTACTACCGCGATCTCATGGACAAGGCAGGCGTGAAGCCTGAGGATATCAAGGGCATCGAGGATATCAAAAAGCTCCCGTTCCTCACGAAAGCCGATCTGCGCGACGCTTATCCGTACGGACTGCTCGCGACGGATCTTAAGGACTGCGTCAGGATCCATTCCACGTCCGGAACGACGGGAAAAAGAGTGGTCGCGTTCTACACCCAAAACGACATCGATCTGTGGGAGGAGTGCTGCGCCAGGGCGATAGTCGCGGCGGGCGGCACGAGCGAGGATGTATGCCAGGTCTGCTACGGCTACGGTCTGTTCACCGGCGGATCCGGTCTCCACGGCGGCTCGCACAAGGTCGGATGCCTCACGCTTCCGATGTCTTCCGGCAACACGGAGCGCCAGATACAGTTCATGATGGACCTCAACGCGACGATACTCTGCTGCACTCCGTCGTACGCGGCGTACCTCGGAGAGAGCCTCGCCGAGCGCGGCTTCAAGCCAGAGGACAACAAGCTCAAGGCAGGCATATTCGGCGCTGAGCCCTGGACAGAGGAGATGCGCAGAGGCATCGAAAAGAGTCTGGGCATAAAGGCGTACGACATCTACGGCCTCACCGAGATAAGCGGCCCGGGAGTCTCTTTCGAGTGCGAGGAGCAGTCGGGGATGTATATAAACGAGGACCACTTCTACGCCGAGATAATCGACCCCGAGACGGGCGAGGTGCTTCCCGACGGCGAGCTCGGGGAGCTCGTGTTCACGTCGCTTGACAAGGAGGCCTTCCCGCTCCTGCGCTACAGGACAAGAGACCTTTGCGTGCTGTCGCGCAAGCCGTGCTCCTGCGGGCGCACGTTCGTAAAGATGGCCAAGCCCAGAGGAAGGTCGGATGACATGCTCATCATCCGCGGCGTCAACGTCTTCCCCAGCCAGATCGAGACGGTCCTGCTC
>JAEEVI010000003.1 GCA_016287035.1 Bacillota bacterium | reverse complement strand
TCATGCCGAGGCTCCTGTACGCCGCCTCGCGGCATACCGCGAACGCCTCGGGGAGTATGTCGTCGAGCGTCTCGGCGTGTCCGGCCGAGGGGTCCTCCTTTCCGTCCGGCGTAAGGCCGAGCCGCGCCCTGAACTCCGTCGTCTTTTCGCGCAGCTCCTCGTCCGAGAGCTTCTGCATGGCCTCGTCGAGCGCCTCTATCTTGTCCGCGATCTTCTCGATGCGCTTTATCTCTTTTGTGTTCCAGTCTCCTAATATCTTGCTGAACAGACCCATCTTTCTTCCTTTCTGACGTCTCCGATCCGCGATGCCCCTTCATCCGTATCAAAGTATTTTACCATATACAGGCTCAAACGACAATGAAAGCGGGCATCAAAAAAGCCCGGGCCGCGCCCGGGCATGGTCGTTCAGGTGCTTATCCGTATCCGCAAGCGCTTATTCGTATCTGTACGTGACTACGCGCCGCAACATGCTGTCGGGGCTCGTCGATACGGACTCTTCCCTTATCACGCGTCCCTGATCGTCGTATTCGCGGAGCTCCTCGTCGGTCGAACCGTTCCCGAAAGTCCTGAGGCTGCGGATGAGATCGCCGTTTTCTTTGTACTCGGAGAACTCTTCGTAGCCGTCCTCTTCGCTGCCGGGGCTCGTATAGACCCTGTGCGCGCAGTTGCCGTTCCCGTCGTACTCTTCCTCGACGGTGCCGTAATCGTCGGTCTGCGTCATCTTCGTCATCGTCCCGTCCGGGCCGTACTCGTACGTATACGTCGTGACGTCGCTCACCTCGCCGTCATACATGGCGGTGAAGATCAGCTTTGCGGGATGACCGTTTTGGTAGCTGTATTCGGAGATCAGCTCGTAGATACGGTCGCCGTCGACGTTCTTGGAATAGACCTGGTCACCGTACATGTTATACTCGTACACCGCCGCGGACGTCGTTCCGTCGTCGTTCGTGCGGGTCTCCCTTACGCAGTTCCCGGCCGCGTCGTATTCGTATTCGGTCACGCTGCCGCCGTAGGTCTCCGAGGTCTCCACGGCCCTTACGCGGTTGCCCGCCGCGTCGTATTCGTACACGGACGTGGAATAAAGGCCGTCCTGGGAATCGCTGCAGGTCCACGTGAGCATATTGCCGTTTTCGTCGTAGGTGAACAGATTCTCGTTCGCGAATCCGTTATCGGCGACGGAGCGGTAATACAGGGGATTGAGCGTGACCTCATCCGTCGCGAAGCCCATCTCCTCGTCTTCGCTGTGCTCGTAGGTGTCGTCGCCGTATTTGTCGACGCTTTCTATGTGCCCGAACTTGCGCAGACCGACGCCCTCGACCTCGGTGAACTCGAAGGGCGGCCATTCCGGCTCTGCCTCCGTCTCCTCCGGCGCGTCGGGCCCGGCGGGCGCCGCGGGCTCGGCGGGCTGCGTCTGCTCCGCGGGCGCGGGAGCGCTCTGCTCCGGCTGCGCCTGCGCCGTCTGGGCCGTATTTCCGCACGCGGCGAGCGAAAGCGCCAGGCACGCCGCCGCGATCAGAGCAAGTATCTTTCTGGTCATATCCATATCATTCTCCTGATCTCTTCGTTTTGAACTTTATATTTTATCCCGCGATCAGCTTTACGAACCTCTCGAACAGGATGGCTATCTCCGCTCTCGTCGCCGCGTCGCCCGGGTTGAGCTCGTTCTTCGTGTTTCCGAGGAACAGTCCGGCGCTCACGGCCCAGCTCATCGCTTCCCTCGCCTCGCCTGTCAGGGCGGCGCCGTCCGCGAATCCTTCGAGCGGCGCTCTTACGGTCGTATCCAGGCCGATGAGCTTGGCGTAGCGGAAGAACATTACCGCGATGTCCTGACGGATGATCGGCTCGTCGGGAGCGAAGTCCGCGCCTTCGGCTATCGCTATATCATTCTCTTCGGCCCAGTCGACGGCGTCCGCGTACCAGAGCCTGCCGGGAACGTCTTCTCCGGCGTTCGCGCCGTCGAGGCGGTACAGGACGGTCGTCAGCATCGCCGCGGTCATGGTCCCGTCCGGATCGAAGCCGCTGCCCGTGCCCTTGAAGAGCCCGAGCGACGTCACGAAGGCCACGGCCTCCGCGAACCAGTCGTCGTCGTTCACGTCGGGGTACGACGGCGCCGCGGCGTCCGCTATCACGATCTTTTCTCCCGAACGGACGACGGCGTGAGCCTTTCCGCCCTCCACGAAGGACTGTGCGACAGGTCTCGCGCTTCCGCCTTCGGAAACGGCCTTAACTACCTTGCCCCCGTCCGAAGCCGCCGGGAACTCTATCTTCGCCGTCACGTCGACGGGTTTTCCTCCCGCGCTGACCTCGAGCGTCACGCTTCCGTCACTGCCGGTCTTTATGCTCACGACGGCGTCGCCGCCGGCCTGAGCGAGCTCCTTAAGTGCCTCGGTGCCGAGCGTCGCCTTCGTTCCGTCATCCGCGACGACGGTGAGGACATCCCCGCTCCGCAGTATGCGTTCGAGCTCCGCGGCGGTGACCGGTTTATCGCTTGCGACCGTCACCCCGGGGCTCTCCTGCGGCGCGCCGGCCGAAGGCGTCTGATCCTCCGGTCCCGCGGGCTCCGAATAAGCCATTATATACAATACCTGCGGCTCGGACGCGAGAACGGTCCCCGAAGCCGCGACGCGCACGCGGTACTCTCCGGGCGCGAGGTCCGCGCTCCCGCCGGCGCACGCTGTCCATACCGCGCCGTCCGCGCTTATCTCGTGAACGGCGGTCGTCGGGATGGCGCCGCCGTCGATATCCCTTTCGGGCTGGACGGCCTCGAGCGCCGGCGTTTCCGCCCTCGTGACCGCGATCGTCTGCGCTCCGCCGTCCACGGTCGTCACGTAGTCGCCGCGATGCACTATGCTGAGCGTTCCGGCCGAGATGCCGGACGCTATCGTTACCGCTCCGCCTGAGGCTGCCGCGCTGATGCCGGACAGGCCCGCTCCGCTGATCGCGTACTGCCCGCCCTCCGCGAGGCCGCTGATGACGCCGCTGTCGTACCCGGTCGCGGTGAAGACGGCCGACGGAGTCGGGCGCTTCTCAGGAACGAATTCCTCTATGACTATCTCCTGCGGATCTGACACGTACGAGTATCCCGTTTCGGCGACACGCACGTAATACGTGCCCGGATCCAGATCGGTCAGCCCGCCTCCGCAGGGCATCCAGAACCCGGCATCTCCGCGGAATTCGTGCACGGCGGTCGTCGGTACGCTTCCCGCGCCGCCTATGACGGACGGCTGGATCGCCGTGAGCGTCGGCGTGTCGGCCTTGAGCTTGATCGCCGGTGATGTCAGGGTGAAGGCGGCGTCGCCCGTCGGCACGCCTGATATCGTGATCTGAGTATAGCTGTCGCGCGATACGCTTATGCCGTTCCTCGGTCCGGGCGCGTAATCGTCGGGGAAATACCAGCCGTCTTCGGCAGCGTAGACGATGGCGCCCATGGACGCTCCGGAGAGGACGCTCTGTCTCTCGCTGCCGCTCAGCAGCGTCATGTGATCCGCCGCCGCGGACGTGATCGTGACGCTGAAGACGCGGATCATCACCGCTTCGCCTTCATCGTTGAGAGCCGTCACCAAGCCGGCGTCGTTCGGGAAGAAATTGTCGAACCCGCCTCTGCCGGAAAGACCTTCGGTAAAGACGCCCTCCCGTCTCGGGGTGACGCCTATCCTGGCGTTCCGGTCGAGCGCGCCGGTCACGCTTATCTTATTGCTTTGCCCCAGCTTTACGTTGCCGCCCGTATTGCCTGTGACAGACGCGTTCCCCGACACGTTCATCACTTCGTACCTCAGAAGAACGCCGCCGCCCTCCGTCGCCTCGTTGCCGCTTATGCGGCCGCCGTTCATGGTGAAGCGTCTCTGCGCCGTGTAAACGCCGCCGCCTTCGCCGCCGGAGACGTTGGAGCTTATCTCGCCGCCGTTCATGGTGAACGTGCCCGCGTTATACACGCCGCCGCCGTCGTCGCTGGAGACGTTGGAGCTTATCCGGCCGCCGTTCATTATGAACGTGCCGTCATTATACACGCCGCCGCCCTGGGCCGCGATACGCGCGAACTGGCGGTCATTCGCTCTGTTTTCGAGTATCGCGCCGCCGTTCATTATGAACGTGCCGCCATTATACACGCCGCCGCCGCAAGGGTATGCGGAGCTCCCTTCGGGGACCTCGACAACGTTGCCCGCTATCGTTCCTCCGTTGAGGATCAGCTTCCCCGAGCCCCCGACGTATATTCCTCCGCCGTATAACGAAAAACCCTCAAATCCAGAGCTGTAACCTCCCGTGATCCGGCCGGAGCCTCCGCTCGAATCGCTTATCGTGAGCTCTCCTTCGACACAGAAGACCCATCCGTCGGGCGTGACGCTCGTAAGGCCGCGGTCTACGGTATGCCCGTTGAGATCGAGCTCGACGGAATACCCGGAACGCACTAAGAGCGCGTCGTCGTTGGCGCCTGCCGTGGCGTCGGCGGTGAGTATCATCATCCTGGTATCGGGAGTCTCCAGCGCCGTCTTTATCGCCTGCCACGAGTCGACGGTATTGGAGAAACGGCGAAGCCGGGGCCCGCCGGAGCACATCACCCAGATGTTGACGAAGTCAAAGCCTTCGAAGCTGCTCTGCTCGCCGTAACCGGAGGCGGAGATCGCCGATACCGACGTGAGCGTGGAGCTTTCCTCGCTCGTACCGACCGCGTTGCTCCGGCCGGATGTGGACGCGTTAAAGTAACAGTTCGCTATCGCGAATTTGTTTGAGCCGGCGATCGCGCCCTGAGCGCTGCCATAGGGCTGCGTCATCTCGCCGGAGCTGTGGCAATACTGTATGAGAGAGCCCGTAGCACCGGTGCTGCTGCCGGTGATCCCGCCTCCGAACATGGAGCGGCAGTATACCGACCCGGTGTTATACGAATTCGTTATGCGGCCGTTCGTATTGCATCCCGTGATGCCGCCGGCGTATTGATTCCCCGCGCTTACGGCGCCGGTGTTGAAGCACTGGTCCATCGAGCCCCAATCGTTCCAGCCCGCGACGCCGCCCGCGATGCGGTTGCTCGCCGTCACTCCGCCGGCATTGGAACAATAGCTCATCTTGTTTTCGCTATGACCGACGACGCCGCCGACCTCGCTTTCTCCGGAGATATCCGCGGTATTATGGCAGTCCTCGACCTTCGCGGCATATTCGCAATGGCCCGCGATGCCTCCGACCTCTCTGTATCCGCTCACGGCGCAGGAGCTCTTGCAGCCGCTGATCGTGCCGTCGTTCTCTCCCGCGATGCCTCCGACCTGTTTGTTTCCGGAGATGCGCCCGCCGACGAGCTCGACTTTTTCCACGGTCCCACCCGGAGCGATATAGCCGAAGAGACCGACATAGTCCTCATTGATCGCGCTGCCGGTGTTGTTGAGGTTGTATATCTTGTGGCCAAATCCACGGAACAGGCCGGAATACTTGTGCCCGGGGTCCGAGATCGGCGTCCATGCCTCGCCTGACAGATCGAGATCCGCATCCAGGTGCGCACAGGCCGAGGGATTGCAGTCATTTATAAAGGATCCCGTCCCGTTCACTATGTCGCGGAACACGAGCAGTTCTTGTACGTTCCTTATCATGTACGGATCCATGAGCGTGCCGGAGCCCTCGCCGGGGAAAAACGGGGTCAGATCGGACGTGAAGACCGCCGTGAGGTCGCGCGCCCGCGTCACCTCGAACGTGAACGCTGCCTGCGTGCTCACGACGTTTCCGCCCTCCGTCCAGCTGACGAAGAGGAAGCCGCGCTCGGGGACAGCGGTGACCGTCGCCGCGGCGCCCTCGAAATACATGCCGCCGCCCGTCACGGCGCCGCCCGTCGCGGGAGACGCGGAGACGCTGACAGCGTATTGAGGAACGCTCGCGAAGTTGGCGGTGAGGTCGCGCGCCTGCGCCACCGTAAAGGTGTACGAAGTCTGCGTGCTCACGACGCTTCCGCCCTCGGTCCAGCTGACGAAGCGGTATCCTGTGGCGGCTTCAGCCGTCACCGTCGCTTCGGCGCCCTCTGAATACACGCCGCCGCCCGTCACGGCGCCGCCCGTCGCGGGAGACGCGGAGACGCTGACTGCGTACGTCGGAACGGCCTCGAAACCGGCCGTGAGGTCGCGCGCCCTCGTCACCTCGAACGTGAACGCGGCCTGCGTGCTCACGACGCTTCCGCCCTCCGTCCAGCCGACGAAGCGGTATCCTGTGAAGGCTTCGGCAGTCACCGTCGCGTATGCGCCGCTGACGTACATCCCGCCGCCGTTCACGCTGCCGCCCTGCGCGGGATCGGCGTAAACGTTGATATCATAGCTCGGCGGGATCGGCTCAAAGTTGGCGGTGAGATCGCGCGCGCCGATCGCCTGGAAGGTGTAAGCCGCGTCTCTGCTGACCTCGCTTCCGTTCTGCGTCCAGTTGACGAAGCGGTATCCCTCCTCGGGATATGCCGATACCGTTATGTCGTCGCCGGCGAAGCAGGAGCCCCCTCCGCTGACGCGCCCGCCCTGCGCGGGAGACGCCGTGACGCTGATATCAAAAGGCTGGTCGAAGAGCACGATGATAAGGGTATCGTAGTCCGGCATCCGGAAGGTGTTGCCGTCCAGCTCCGTGATGTTCTGCACCTCGTTCTGCCCGATGATCTCCGCGATCATATAGGACTTTACCGCGTAGCCCTCGTCGGGGACAGCGTTGATGGTGATCGTGCTGCCCGCCGGATGGGTCGACTGGCCGATCGGATCGTAGGTGAACGAACCGTGCCGGGCGACGTTCTGCCTGATAATGTGTCCGGCGGTATAGTCGAAGACGCCGACGAGGACATCCGCCTGACGGGGAGCGAAGGTATACGGATTCTGATATATCTCTGTCGACGTATCGCTGAATAAGAACCAGTACTTGAATTCGTACCCGGGCTTCGGCTGCGCGGTGACAGTCACGTAGCCGGACGCGTCCGCCTGCGTGGTGAAATCGGCGCTGTCTTCCGGATAGGCGATGACCGCGACCTCGGTGAGTTCTCTCTGATAAAACTCGGCCGAGAGCTCGACGTCTTCGCCCGGCATGACAAAGGTTAAGTCGACGCTCGTATTGACGTTGCCCGACTGCTCCACGCCCGGCGGGAATCCCGTGACTCTGCTGACGGAATAGCCGCTGTTGGGTGTGATGGTCACCGTTACCACGTCCCCCTCGAGGTAACTGTTCTGCGCGGGACTGATCGACGCGGTGCCGTTCTGTCCGCAGTCGACGGTTATGTTATGGGGAGTCGTCGAATAGAACACGCCGCGCAGCCAGATATCGTGCGCCGGCATGCGGAAGGTGTTCCCTGTGACGGGAGTATATACGGCCTCGTCGGAGCCGACGTCGCTGTCCTGCGAGATCTCGTATCTCACGAACCTGTAGCCGGAGGCGGGCGAGTTGTACGCGGTGATCAGCGCGCCGGGAGCGTAGGAATCCGCCAGAGGCCTTATCTCGACGGTCCCCTTTGTGTGCGGGGTCGGGCTGAACGGGAAATCCGGGCTCGAGATATAATATTCGCCGTCCTTCCTGAAGGAGGCGATCATCGTCCGGTCGCGGTCCGCAACGATCGTTATCGCGCTCGACGTGAACGATTCTCCCGTATCCCCGTCGTACCAAAATTCGAACGTATATCCGGAGTTCGCGCGCGCCGTGAGAGACGCGTTCGAGCCCCTGTCGTAGTAGGCGCTGTTCGTCGCGGTGCCGCCCTCCGGCGGCGTGACGCCTGTCGTTATCAGCACCCTGTCGGCCGCGTAGGCCGCCGGCGCCAGACTGAGGATCATCGCGACGGAAAGAAGGAATGCCAGAAATCTTCGGTTCATCTTCGTCCACCTTTAAAAACTGCCTAAACAGACCTTCGGAAGGTCATAAGATCACAAAATAAATATACCACATTGCGATATGGCCCGCATCACTTTGAGAGCATAAAAAACGCCGCTGTTGACAACGTACGGGCGCGGTGGTATGGTTAGATAAATCAAATAAGAGCTCATCAAGAGTGGCTGAGGGAATAGGCCCTGTGAAGCCCGGCAACCCGCGAAAGTGAAGGTGCCAAGTCCTACTCGAAAGAGAAAGATGAGAGGTCAAGCGAGCTCGGAGCCTCTTCGTTTTGAAGAGGCTTTTCAAATACACGGTGCGCCTGCGGCAGGCGCGAAAGGAGAAAAATGAAAAGATTATTCACATCCGAATCGGTAACGGAAGGCCATCCCGACAAGATCTGCGACCAGATCTCCGACGCGGTGCTCGACGAGGCGCTCCGCCAGGATCCGCAGAGCCGCGTCGCGTGCGAGACGACGGTAACGACGGGCCTGTGCAGCGTGATGGGCGAGATAACGACGACCGGATACATCGATATCCAGGATATCGCAAGAGGCGTCATAATGGACATCGGCTACGACAAGGGCGAGTACGGCTTCGACGGCTTCTCGTGCGGAGTGACTTCGGCGCTGCACAACCAGTCTCCCGACATCGCGATGGGGACGAACGACGCCGTCGGCGGCGCCGGAGACCAGGGGATCATGTTCGGCTTCGCGTGCGACGAGACGCCCGAGCTGATGCCGCTGCCGATATCGCTGGCGCACAAGCTCGCCATGAAGCTCGCCGAGGTCCGCAAGAACGGAACGCTCGGATATCTGAGGCCGGACGGCAAGACCCAGGTGACGGTGGAGTACGGCGACGAAGGAAAGCCGGAGCGCATCGACACCGTGCTGATCTCTACGCAGCACGATCCTGACGCGACACAGGAGCAGATAAAGAAGGATCTGATCGAATACGTGATAAAGCCCGTGGTGCCCGCGGAGCTGCTCGACGGCGCTACGAAGTATCTCGTGAATCCGACGGGACGCTTCGTTATAGGCGGACCGCACGGAGATTCCGGCCTTACGGGCCGCAAGATAATAGTCGACACCTACGGAGGCTACGCCCGCCACGGCGGCGGAGCGTTCTCCGGAAAGGATCCCACGAAGGTCGACCGCTCGGCCTGCTACGCCGCTCGCTGGGCGGCCAAGAACGTCGTCGCCGCTGGTCTGGCCACGCGCTGCGAGATCCAGCTCGCGTACGCGATAGGCGTCGCGCAGCCGGTATCGATACTCGTGGATACCCAGGGCACCGGAAAGCTGCCCGACGGCAGGCTCTCCGACATCGTCAGCGAGGTCTTCGACTTTACGCCGGCAGGCATAATCCGCGAGCTCGACCTGCGCCGGCCGATCTACCGCAAGACCGCGGCCTACGGCCACTTCGGCCGCGAGGACGAGGACTTCACGTGGGAGAAAACGAATAAAGTCTCCGAGCTCCTGGCTATTTCAGGGCTTCGGGGTTAAGGCACTTAAGGTCTTCGGGGACGAACAGTCCGTCCTTGCGGATCAGCTCCCCGTCGAACCATATCTCACCGCCGCCGTATTCGGGGCGCTGGATCATGACCAGATCCCAGTGTACGGCGCTCCTGTTGCCGTTGTCCGCGTCCTCGTAGGCGCGGCCCGGCGTGAGGTGGAAGCTTCCGCAGATCTTCTCATCGAAGAGTATGTCCTTCATCGGGGAGAGTATGTACGGGTTTATGCCGAGCGCGAACTCGCCGAAGTAGCGGGCGCCCGCGTCGGTATCGAGGAACTCGTTTATGCGTTTCGTGTCGTTGGCCTCGGCCTTTACGATCTTCCCGCCTTCCACCGTGAATCTGACGTTCTCGTACGTAAAGCCCATCTCAAGAGACGGCGTGTTGTAGCTTATCGTGCCGTTCATCGAATCGCGCACCGGAGCCGTGTAGACCTCGCCGTCGGGGATGTTCATGTTCCCGCTGCATTTGACGGCCTTCATGCCCTTTATCGAGAACGAAAGATCCGTTCCGGGGCCGGCGATGCGCACCTCGTCCGCCGCGTCCATGCGCGCCTTGAGCGCGTCCATCGCCCTGTCCATGCGGGCGTAGTCCATCGTGCAGACGTCGAAGTAGAAGTCCTCGAACGCCTCTTTGCTCATGTTCGCCAGCTGCGCCATGGCGTTGTTGGGATAGCGGAGTATGACCCACTTCGTGCAGTTTACCCTGTAGTCGAGCACCGGACCGGTGACGACGCTGTACATGTTCATCTTTTCCGTCGGAACGTCCGAGAGCTCGGCAGTGTTGTCGGAAGCGCGGACCGCTATGTAGGCCTGCATCTTCTTCATGAATTCGAGGTCGTTGTCCGCCGCGAGCCTGAGCTGGTCCTCCGTAGCGCGCATGAGTATCTCGCGCTTTATCGAGTCGTTCCAGCTGGAAACGTAGGGGCGGCCGCCCGCCGCGTAGACCTTTCTTACGAGCGCCTTTATTAGCTCGACCGGCTCGCTGCCCGTGTACTCTATGAGGCAGTTGTCGCCGGGCTGTATCCTTACCGAATAGCCGGTGAGAAGATCCGCTAGCTTTTCGATCCTGCTGTCCATCTTTCTCCTTTCGCCCGAAGGCTATGTCAATGAATCGAGAAAATCGTTGAAATCGTCGAAGTCGCTGTCCGCGAAATCGTACAGCAGCGACGACTGGAACTGATACCTGTTGGTGGGCGTCAGCATGTTCGAGAACGGGCTCGTTATGAGTCTGGACTCCGCCGCGAGGATGTTCTCGATGTTGTAGGCCGCTATTATGAGCTGCCCTCCGTCGCTTGCGAAGTAGAGGCTCTTTATGTCGTCGGAGAGGAAGAACAGCTTCTTCTCGACGTGGTCGTTGTGCGGCATGAACTCCATGAACATCTCGCCGTTCGCGTGGCCGGTGCGCGTGCAGCCGAGCAGGAACTCGTCGAGCATGTCCAGGAAATCGTCGGGCATCGCCGTGACGTCGTATACGGTTATGAATTCGTGCTTGGAGAGCATCATTGACGCCTCGTAGACGCTTACCGCGAACGAGGATACGAGCTCCACGTCCGTGACTGCCCTGCGGAAGACGCCGACCGTGCTCACGACGAGCATGTGGCCGCGGTCCGTCTCGATGAGCGACTCGCACCTGTAGCTCTTGTGCATGCCGGCGCTGTCGGGGAGCGTCTCGATCTTGTTGCGCAGGAACGTCGCGTGGTACGGCGGCGTGACGTCCTGTATATCCTCCTTCTTCGCGGCCGGAGAGAGCAGCAGCTCGCTGCCCGAGGGATCCTTTCCGAAGCACCTCATTAGGTAATAGTTGATGACGCCGTAGTCGCTGCGTATGGGCGCCGACATCTTAAGGTCGAGCTCCCTTTTCTCCTCTGATGAGAGCTCCTCCTGCCCGTCGTCGAGTATGAAGGCGACGGTGTCTATGTCCTCGGGGAGCTGCTCGCCCTTGGCCTTCGTGTCTTCGGCGAAGAACTTTACGATATAGCGGCTCTCGCGCTCCGTGAGGCTGACGTACGACGCCCCGAGGCCTCCGAAGTTCTCCTTGAGTATGTCGGCGATCTCGCGCTCGTCGCTGCCGACGTAAATGCGCAGATAATCCAGGCCCAGCTCCTCGTAGTCGAAATAGTAGAACTGATGGAGCGGGCCCTGATCGGCGGAAGCGGAGTCCTCCCAGACGAGATGGACGCCGACGACGCCCATGAGGCGCGTGTCGGTGGCTTTGCCCTCTATGAACTTGTAGCGGCCGTACGAACCGGGGTACAGCCCGCCTTTTATAAGCTGAAGAGCCATTCTTTGATGCGCTGAAGCAAAGAGCCCGGAACTTCGTCCGGGCTCTTGTGTCTTTTAGTCGATGTTGTACTTGTTCTTGAACTTCTCTACACGGCCGCCGCGGTTTACGAACTTCTGCTGACCTGTAAAGAAGGGGTGGCACTGAGAGCAAACGTCCAGACGGATCTCTTCCTTTGTCGATCTTGTCATGAATGTGTTGCCGCAGGCGCAAGTGACGTTGCAGTCCTTGTAATCAGGATGGATACCCTCTTTCATTTCCGATTCCTCCTTCTTCTGAATATCTATGACAGTTATGCACATTTGGCTGCACATAACATATTACGCCAAATGAACGCCTTAATATGTTAGCATAAGCCCCCCTGCCGCGCAAGTGGTTTTTTGAGTTTTTGACGCGGCCGCTCAAAGTTTGCGGGCGCGGAGGACGCG
>JAEEVI010000056.1 GCA_016287035.1 Bacillota bacterium | reverse complement strand
CTGACGGATAATTCGCTCGCGCCGGGCGAGGCGGCCCTGAGGCGCCTCTGACCGGTTTCAAACTATGATCTATATTTCCGAAGACGCAAACCCCATATTGCTCGATATCATGCGCGCGCGGGGCTTCCGGCTCTGCCTTCTGGGGCGGTCCGCAGCCCTGCCGGAGCCCGTCGCAAAGCACGCGGATCTCCGCATGTGCAGGCTCGGAGCTTCGCCAGGATCGCCGGTCTTCTTCCCTGACGATGACCGCTTTTCCGGCGCCGCGCGTTCCGCAGGCTCTACCGAAGTCCTCTCGTACCCGGCCGACGCCGCGCTCGACGCCGCTGTCTGCGGCCGCTTCCTGATCCACAACACCGCGATCACCGACCCCGGCCTGCTGGCGGCCGCGCGCGACCATATCGGTCCAAAGCTCGAGCTCATAAACGTGCGCCAGGGGTATACGAAATGCAATCTCGCGGTCGTCGACGACTCGCACGTGATAACGGAAGACGCGGGCATCGCCCGCGCCCTCGAGGCCCGCTTCGGCGCGGGCCCTGACCGTTCTCCGGGTATCGTTTGCCTGCTCATCCGGCCCGGCTTCGTCGCGCTTCCCGGATACAGCCGAGGCTTTATAGGCGGCGCCTGCGGTCTCGCCGGCGGGACGCTATGGTTCAACGGCGATATCGCCGCGCATCCGGACCGCCTTGCAATCGAGGCGTTCGCCGCCTCGCGCGGGGTGCCCGTTCAGTGCGTGCCGGGCCCTCTCACCGATATCGGAGGGATAATAGAAGCGCCGGATCCTACGCCTCGTTGACCAGCTTTCCGGTCATGTGCTCCGGCACGAGGGCGAACATGAACGTCCGCCGCCCCGAGCGCTCGATCTCGCGGGCGATGTACTCCTCGTCGTCCGTGAAGCTGTAGCAGAGCCTGCGCGTCATTTCTATGATCTTTTCGCGGTCCTCCACGATCTCGATCCTGCCGAAAACGATGACGCTCTTTATGTTCAGCGCCCACTCGCCCTCGCGGCGAAAGCCGCTGTCGAACACGCAGTACGAAGCCTTGCCGCACGCGCGGATCGCATCGATCTTGTGGCCCTTCGGCCCGCTGTGAAAGTATAGTCTGCCGTCTTCCTCACAGTAGTAGTGGTCGTGTGGGACGCCGTACGGATAGCCGCCGTCGCCTATCACGGACAGCACGCCGCGCGGTACGCTCTTAAGGACAGCGATGCATTCGTCCCGCGAAAGCTGCTGTTTTTTTCTCGCCATTTCCCTGAACATTAAGTCCTCCCTGCCGCCCCGCGCCGTCCGCGGGCTGTTTGCGCCGCGTTGTTTGCTGCGCTGCGTCGGTTTATTTTATGAGGTCCGCCGTGCCGCAGCCGATATAGTCCATCAGCGCCTGAGGCGGAAGCTCCACCTGATAGCCGATCTTGCCGGCGCTGAATATCATCGTGTCGAGCGCCAGGCAGCTCTCGTGGATGAACGTCGGGAACGGCTTTTTCATCCCGATCGGCGAGCAGCCGCCGTGCACGTAGCCCGTGAGCGGCAGCAGGTCCTTCGACTTTATCATCGCGATGCTCTTCTCGCCGGCGGCCTTCGCGGCCTTCTTCAGGTCGAGCTCCTCGGCGACCGGTATCACGAACACGAAATACCGGCGGGGCGCGCCCTCCGTCACGAGGGTCTTGAAGACCTTCGCCGGATCGAGCCCCAGCATCCGCGCGACCTCCACGCCGCTGACGGCGTCCCTGCTCTCGTACATGTGCTCTTTGTGTTCTATATGCGCCTGGTCGAGCAGCCGCATGACGTTCGTCTTTACGTTCTTTCCTGCCATATCGCTCTCCGCGCGCGTCCTGCCGCGGGACCTGCCGCCCGCGAGGCGCGCCTTTCAACGCATCAATTATAACGCCGCGCCGCTCTTTTTCAAAACTTCTTCCCCAGCCGCCGCATTTAGGGTATAATAACACGTAAGTTTAATCGCATACTTCCGTTTCGAAAGGATAAGGGATCAATATGTCACTGTTTGGAAAGAAAGAACCGGAGTATTTCGCTCCTTCCAAGACCGCAGTTCCGGAGGAGCCGGAGATCACGGAAGTTCCCGCCGCTAAAGCGCCCGCGCCGACGACGGTCATCGGAGAGGACGCCGTATTCGTAGGAGACATCGTTTCCGACGAACCCATAGAGATCAAGGGCACCGTAAAGGGCAACATAAAGTCGACAGACAAGGTAACGGTCAGCAGCTCCGGATCGCACACGGGCAAGAGCTCCGTGCGCGCCATAGATATAAGCGGAAACGTAAAGGCCGACATCGAATGCGAGGATCTCACCTGCATAAAGCCGTCCGGCAGGCTCACGGGCACGCTGGCGACGGCGAAGCTCGCCACGGAGATCGGCTCCTGCTTCGACGG
>JAEEVI010000055.1 GCA_016287035.1 Bacillota bacterium | reverse complement strand
GCGGCGGCTTCCTTTGCGGCCTGCTTCTCGGCAGCGGCCGCCTGCTTTGCGGCTTCCGCCTCCTCGGCCTCTATGCGCCTCTGCTCCTCGAGCTCCTGAGCCGCGCGCATTATTATCTCGTAAGCTGACTCCCTGTCTACGCTGTCCCTGTACTTGAGGTCGAACTCGTCCGCGGCTATCAGCTGCTGGACGCGGTACGGATCCGCGGGGCCCATGAGGCTCTGCGGAGGCAGTATCCTTGCGCTCTCGACGATCTCGGGGATGCCGTTCTCGTCGAGGAACGACACGAGCGCCTCTCCTACGCCCAGAGACATTATGACGTCCTCCGTCTTAAAGGAAGGATTCGCGCGGAACGCCGTCGCCGCGGCCCTTACGGCCTTCTGCTCCGCCGGCGTGTAGGCTCGCAGCGCGTGCTGGACCTTATTGGACAGCTGCGCGAGCACCTCGTCGGGGATATCCGACGGGGACTGGGTAACGAAGTATATGCCGACGCCCTTGGATCTTATGAGCTTTACGACCTGGACGATCTTCTGCACAAGAGCTCTGGGAGCGTCGTCGAACAGCAGATGCGCCTCGTCGAAGAAGAATATCATCCTGGGCTTGTCGAGATCGCCGACCTCGGGGAGCTTTTCGAAGAGCTCCGTCATCATCCAGAGAAGGAACGTCGCGTATACTGTCGGGCTCTGTATGAGCTTCTGGCTCGAAAGGATGTTGATGTAACCCCTTCCGTCCATGTCCGTGCGCATCCAGTCCTTTATATCCATCTCCGGCTCGCCGAACATGTCGATGCCGCCCTCCTCCTCGAACGCGAGCAGCGCGCGCTGGATCGCGCCTATCGAGGCCTTGGACACGTTTCCGTACATCGTCGTGAACTCCGCGCTGTTGTCGCCGACGTACTGCAGCATCGCGCGCAGATCCTTAAGATCGAGGAGCAGCAGACCGTGCTCGTCGGCCACCCTGAAGACGATATTGAGGACGCCCTGCTGAGCGTCGGTAAGATGGAAGAGTCTCGACAGCAGCGTCGGCCCGAGGCTGGAGATCGTCACCCTTACGGGGTGACCGTTCTCGCCGAAGATGTCCCAGAACCTCGTGGGATACGGCTTGTAGCTGAAATCCTCTATGCCGAAGCGCTGGACGCGCCTCTGCATGCTCTCGCTGTCCGCTCCGGGCTCGCACGTTCCCGAAAGGTCCCCCTTGACGTCGCTGAAGAACACGGGCACGCCCATGTCCGAGAACGACTCGGCCATGACCTTCATCGTTATGGTCTTGCCTGTTCCGGTCGCGCCCGCGATGAGACCGTGCCTGTTGGCCATCTGGGGCAGAAGATATAGATTCTTATCGGACTGGGCCAGCCAGATCTTCCTGTCGCTGTACATAGCTCCTCCACTCTGCAAACGCAAAACTGAAATACTGATATAAAATACTATACCATAAATAGGCCGGCGAAAAAATGAAAACCCCGGATGAACATCATCCGGGGCAGCGTTTTTATTGTCGTTCGTTACGCTATCTCCATTATCCAGCCTTCGGGGGCTTCGATGCTGCCGAGCTGGATGCCGCGGAGCGTGTCGTAGAGCTTCTGCGAAACGGGGCCGAAGCTGTCCATGCCGCTGGGCATCGCGTACTCCTTGCCGTGGTCGACGATCATTCCGACGGGCGAGATGACGGCCGCGGTGCCGCAGAGGCCGCACTCTGCCATATCGTTGAGATCCTCCACAGTAATGTGGCGCTCCTCGACCTTGAGACCGAGATAGTGCTCGGCTACGTAGAGCAGCGACCTTCTCGTGATGGAGGGCAGGATCGTATCGGACTTCGGCGTTATGACCGTTCCGTCCTTGGTGACGAAAAGGATGTTCGCGCCGCCTGTCTCTTCGATATATGTCCTGGAGCCCGAATCGAGATACAGGTTCTCGTCGTAGCCCTTCTCGTGCGCGTCAGTTATCGCGAAGAGGCTCATGGCGTAATTGAGGCCTGCCTTGATGTGGCCGGTGCCGTGCGGGGCCGCTCTGTCGAAATCGCTGATGCGGATCTTGATGGGCCTTACGCCGCCCTTGAAGTACGGGCCGACGGGGCT
>JAEEVI010000054.1 GCA_016287035.1 Bacillota bacterium | reverse complement strand
TTACAGTCCGTCCCCTTTGGCCACTCGGGAATCCCTCCACATGGAGCTGGCGATCGGAGTCGAACCAACAACCTGCTGATTACAAATCAGCTGCTCTGCCATTGAGCCACGCCAGCGTGTGCATTTCATATTTATTTTTAAAAGTTGGCGACCCGAACGAGGCTCGAACTCGTGACCTCCAGCGTGACAGGCTGGCATTCTAACCAACTGAACTACCGGGCCGCTAATGGTGGGCGTTACAGGGCTCGAACCTGTGACCCCCTGCTTGTAAGGCAGGTGCTCTCCCAGCTGAGCTAAACGCCCGATTTTCGTACCGATAATTTAGTCGGCACAGTTAAGAATAATATACCAGGACGCGTTGTTTGTCAACAGCATTGAAGAACTTTTTAACGTCCGCGCGGCACCTGTAAAACGCGCTCAGCGCACCGTCTCGACGCGACCCGAAAACTCGGGGAGCGCCTGGAGCATGTCGGTGAGCATGGCCGTCACCGGCTCCTCCGCCTCCGGCTCGAATGACAGCGTAAGCCCGACCGCGTCGGTATATTCGATGCTCTCTATCGCGAACAGCCCGCTCTTTTCGAGGTTCTGCACGCGCCCGAGCAGGTTGTACGGGATCCTCAGACCGGTTATTATCACGTCGCGGACATCCTTGACGCCCGCCTCGGCGAGCGCGAGCCTCGCGCTCGAGCTGTAGGCCCTCACGAGCCCGCCCGTCCCGAGCTTTATGCCGCCGAAATAGCGCGTGATGACGACGACAGCGTTCGTGACGCCCTCTTTTACGAGAAGCTGCACCACCGGCGCTCCCGCGGTGCCCTGAGGCTCCCCGTCGTCGCTCGCCCACTGCAGCTGCATCTTGTCGCCTATGACGAACGCCGGAACGTTGTGCGTCGCGTCCCTGTATTCCGCGCGGATGCCGGCTATGAAGGCCTCGGCTTCCTCTCTGGAAGCGACCGGGGACGCGCTGGCTATGAAGCGCGATCTTTCTATCGTCTGCTCCGCCCGCGCCGCGGAGGCGAGAGTCCTGTATCTTATCATTTCAGAACGAACTCCCCGCATATGCCGCGGTCCGCAGCGCCGAGCTCTATCTCCATATACGTGCCGTCCTCGCGGTATTCGAGGACCTTCGGGGACGCCTTGTCGCAGAGCCTCGACACTATATCGCCCCTGCTGAACGGTATCAGCAGCTTAACGAGCTCCAGATCGGAAAAGAGCAGCTGCCGGAGCCTTTCGAGAAGCTCGTCGAAGCCCTTTCCCGTTTTGCACGAGACCATGAGGCTGTCCTTTCCGTAGCCGATCCTCGTCACGGAATCGGGCCTGTCGCACTTGTTGAACACGAGTATCGAGGGCTTGCCGTCGGCAGACAGCTCCTTCAGCACCTGCTGCGTGACGGCTATGTTGAAATCCGCGTCGGACGAGCACGAGTCGACCACGTGGATCAGGACGTCGGCCTCCGTCACCTCCTCGAGCGTAGCCTTGAACGCGTTGACGAGCGCGTGCGGCAGCTTGCTGACGAAGCCTACGGTATCGACCAGTATGAAGCTGTGCCTGTCGTCGAGGCGCACGAGCCTCTGAGCCGTGTCGAGCGTCGCGAACAGCATGTCCTTTTCGAAGACCTGCTTGTCCGTCTTCTCGCACATCTCCAGCAGCCTGTTCATCATCGAGGATTTACCGGCATTGGTGTATCCCACGAGCGCGGCGACCGGAAGCTGCGAACGCTCCCTGCGGGCCCTCTGCACGCTCCTGTTGGCGCGGACCTCTTCCATCTCGCGGCGTATCTCGTCCATGCGGCGCTGGATATGGCGCCTGTCGGTCTCGAGCTTCTTTTCGCCGGGGCCTCTCGTGCCGATGCCGCCTCCGAGCCTGGAAAGCGACTTTCCGAAGCCGAGGAGCCTCGGTAGCCTGTACTGGAGCTGCGCAAGCTCGACCTGGAGCTTGCCCTCCCTCGAGACCGCCCTCTCGGCGAATATGTCGAGTATGAGGATCGTCCTGTCGATGACGCGCACGCCGCACGCCTCTTCGATATTGCGCAGCTGCATTCCCGACAGCTCGTCGTTGAAGACGACTATGTCGGCGCCCATGTTCCCGCAGAGCTGCGCGAGCTCTCCGAGCTTGCCGCTTCCTATGAACGTCGCCGAATTGACCCTGTCGGCGTTCTGAACGAGCTCGCCGAGCGGTTCGATGCCCGCGGCCTCCGCGAGGCCCCTGAGCTCGTCCATGGAGCTTGATATGTCCTCCCCCGCCACCGCGAGGCCGACGAGTATCCCCCTGTAGCTCTGCTGATCTATTACGTTGTTGTTTTCGTCGATGTTTATCATTCGTATGCGGGGCTTAGAGGATGTAGCGGTCGACGTCGTCCGCGCGGATCGTCTCGTCGAACTTCTCCCTTACGTAAGCCGCGTCTATCGTTATCTTCGTCTTTTCCGGATCGGGAAGATCGTAGGCGATGTCCTCGAGCAGCTTCTCCATTATCGTATGGAGCCGCCTCGCGCCGATGTTCTCGCTCTGCTCGTTCATGAGGCTCGCCATGGTCGCGATCTCGCTCACCGCGTCCTCGGTGAACTCGAGCTCCGCGCCCTCCGTCTCCAGGAGCGCCTTGTGCTGCTTGAGCAGCGCGTTGTCGGGCTCCGTGAGGATCCTGACGAAATCCTCCTTGGTGAGGTTCTCGAGCTCCACGCGTATCGGGAACCTGCCCTGGAGCTCGGGTATGAGATCCGTGGGCTTCGACACGTGGAAAGCTCCGGCGCCGATGAACAGCACGTGGTCCGTCTTTACGGGTCCGTACTTCGTGTTTACGACGCTGCCCTCGACGATCGGAAGGATATCCCTCTGAACGCCCTCGCGCGAAACGTCGGCACCGCTGCGGTAAGTGCTGCCGCCGGCGATCTTGTCTATCTCGTCGATGAAGATTATGCCGTTCTGCTCGCACTTCTCAAGAGCCTCGGCCGTCACCTGATCCATGTCGATCATGTTCTGGGCCTCCTGCTCCGTAAGTATCTTGCGGGCGTCCTTTACCTTCATGTTCTTTTTCTTATAGCGCTTTGGCATGGCGTCGCCGAAGATGCTCCCGAGCGATATCGAGCCGCCCTGGCTGACGTCCAGATTGTTCTCCTTCGGGACCTGCTCGACGTCGATCTCGATGTACTGATCCTCGAGAAGGCCGTCGCGCAGCTGCTGGCGGACCTGCTCCCTCGCAAGCTCGGTCTCGCTCTCCTGATGGTCGTCCTTGGGCGGATCGACCTTCTGCGACGTCTGGTTGTACGTGGCGGTGCCGCCTCCTCCGAGTATGAAGCTGAAGGGGTTCGCCGGCGAAGGAGCCGTGCGCTTCTTCTTTCCGGGGATTATGGCCTCTATTATCTTCTCTTCCGCGAGGTCTTTAGCGACGACGTACTTCTCGTCTATGTGCTTCTGCTTGGTTATCCTTATCGACGCCTCCATGAGGTCGCGGACCATTGAGTCCACGTCGCGGCCGACGTAGCCGACCTCGGTGAACTTGGTCGCCTCGACCTTGACGAACGGCGCGTCCATGAGCTTGGCGAGCCTTCTGGCGATCTCGGTCTTTCCGACGCCGGTGGGGCCCATCATGAGTATGTTCTTAGGCGTTATCTCCTCGCGCATGGTCTCGTCGACGAGGCCGCGCCTGTAGCGGTTGCGCAGAGCGACCGCGACCGATCTCTTCGCCTTCTCCTGGCCGATTATGTATTTATCGAGCTCCGCCACTATCTCCCTGGGCGTCATGCTGTAGAACTGCGACATCTTCGTTCTCCTTCCTAAAGCTTTTCGACGGAGATATGACTGTTGGTATAGACGCATATGTCGGAAGCGATCTTGAGGGATTCCCTCGCGATCTCCTCCGCCGTCATATCGGTGTGATCGTACAGCGCGTGCGCCGCGGCGTAGGCGTAGTTTCCGCCGGAGCCTATCGCGACGTAGCTCTCGTCCGGCTCTATGACCTCGCCGTTGCCCGAGATGAGCAGGATGCTCTCCCTGTCGGCGACGACCATCAGCGCCTCGAGATTCCTCGCGGCCTGATCGGATCTCCACATCTGAGCCAGCGCGACCGCGGCTCGCTTGAGATTTCCGCCGTGCTCCTCGAGCTTCTTCTCGAACTTCTCCGTGAGTGAGAACGCGTCGGACACGGATCCCGCGAAGCCCGCGAGCACCGTGTTGTGGTATATCCTGCGCACCTTCTTGGCGTTGTTCTTCATTATCGACGTCTCGCCCATGGTGACCTGGCCGTCGCCCGCTATCGCGATGTCGTCGGCGCTCCTTCTTACGAGACATATAGTCGTCGCGTGAAACTGGATCATGATATCTCCTTTCTATTCGTTGTTCCTGGAGAAACCGCAGTTCTCGCCGGAACAGACAAGCTTCCTGCCCCTGACCATGAGCAGGCTCCCGCAGCGCGGGCACTTCTCCTCGACAGGTCTGTACCAGAAGACCTGATCGCATTCGGGATAGCCGCTGCACCCGTAAAACATCTTTCCCCTGCGGCTGCGCTTGACTATTATGTCCCTGCCGCACTTCGGGCAGCTGACGCCGACGGGCTTTACTATCGACTGGGTATACTTGCATTCGGGATAGCCGGTGCAGGCTATGAACTCTCCGTAGCGCGAGTTCCTGAGGGCGAGCGGCCGTCCGCACTCGGGACAGGTCTCGCCTGTAAGGACCGGCTCTGTCTTCGTCTTTTCGAGGTCTTTCATCGCGGCCGCGAGCTCGTCCTTGAGATAGCCGTAGTAGCATTCTCCGACGACCTGCCTCCAGTCGCGCCTTCCGGCTTCGACCTCGTCGAGCTCCTCCTCCATCTTGGCGGTGAAGCCCGCGTCGACGACCTCTCTGAAGTAGGGAACCATTATATCGTACGTGACCTTTTCGCCAAGTTCTGTCGGGACCAGAGCCTTCTTCTCCTTCTTTACGTAGCGCTTTTCCGTGAGGTTGGATATCGTCGCCGCGTACGTGCTCGGACGGCCTATGCCGTTCTCCTCCAGCTCCTTGATGAGGCCGGCCTCCGTGAACCTCGAGGGCGGCTCCGTGAACTTCTGCTCGGGGAGCAGCTCGATGAGCTTCAATACCTCGCCCTCTTCCATCTGCGGAAGCTGGCGGTCCTTATCCTCTTTCTCCCTGTCGTTGTAGACCCTGAGATATCCGTCGAACGCGAGCTTTGAGCCCGACGCGCGAAGACCGTAATCCCCGGCGTTCACGGCGACCGTGGTGACGTCGTAGATCGAGGGCTTCATGCGGCTGGCGACGAAGCGCGACCATATGAGCTTGTAGAGCTTGAGCGCCCGCGGGTCGAGCGAATCGGCGACGTCGTCCGGGGTCAGACTGACGTACGTGGGCCTTATGGCTTCGTGGGCGTCCTGAGCGGACTTGTTCCTGTTTGTATAAACGTTGTTTCCGACGTATCCGTCCGGGTAATTCTCGGCTATATACGCCTTGCAGGCAGCGTCGGCCTCCGCGGAGATCCTGACCGAGTCCGTTCTCATGTAGGTAATAAGACCTACTGTCCCGTGGCCCTTTACGGACACGCCCTCGAACAGCCTCTGGGCGAGAGCCATCGTCTCCTTCGACGTATATCCGAGCTTTACGGAAGCGTCCTGCTGCATCGTGCTCGTCGTGTAAGGAGCCCACGGCTTTTTTACCGTCTGCTTCTTCTCGACGGACGCGACCCTGAATTCCGCGCTCCGCAGCTGTCCTGTTATCTTTTCCGCGTCTGCGCCGCTCTTTATCTCGAGCTTGCGGCCCTTTCTCTCGACGAGCTTTGCCGAGAACGTCGCCTTCTTCTCCGCGGCCCCGCCGAGACCGTTTTTTGTGAGGCTCGCGGTTACCGTCCAGTATTCGACCGGCACGAAATCGCGGATCTCCCTCTCCCTGTCGCAG
>JAEEVI010000053.1 GCA_016287035.1 Bacillota bacterium | reverse complement strand
CCGCGACGAACGCGTCGAGATTGCGCCTTACGACGGGGTCCATATCCTCGGGGCCCGTCCTTCCCGCCTCGATCATCGGGACGAAATCCGGCACAGCCTGAGCGAAGACCTTTACTGAAGGATCTATCGCCGCTATCCTGTCGGGATACGCGCCGCTGGCGACCGTCGCCTTCGTCGCGACGACCCCGATGCGCCTGTCCTTATGCCTGAGCGCCAGCTCCTCGCACGCGGGATCCACTATACCGATTATCGCCGTATCCGGGAAAATCTCGCAGAGCGCGTCGTAGGCGACGCAGCTCATCGTATCGCAGGCGAGCACTATCGCCTTGCATCCCTGCCCGACGAGAAAGCCGCTGACCTGGACAGTAAGATCGATGATGTTCTCTACGGTCCTGCTGCCGTATGGAGCCCTGCCGGTATCCCCGAAATATATGATCCGTTCGCCGGGCAGCTTTTTCTTGAGCGCCGGGACGCAGCTGAGTCCGCCGAGTCCGCTGTCGAATACGCCTATAGCCCTGTTGTCCATCCTTTTCACCTTCCGAGTATCTCAAGCGCCGCGTCGAGCTGCGTGTCTCCTGTAAGCGCGCTGTCTTCGGGAGGCTCATAGTATTCGTATTTGACCACATGGTCCGGGGTGACGCCGACCCCGTTTATAACCCTGCCCGACGGCGAGAAGTACTGCATTATAGTCAGCTTGACTGCGCTTCCGTCCGTCAGCTGCTGGATATCCTGAACGATGCCCTTGCCGTACGTCTGAGTACCGACTATCTCGGCGATCCCGTTCTCCTGGAGCCCGACCGTGAGGATCTCGGCGGCCGAGGCCGTATCCTGGTCGACGAGGACGACGAACGGCATCTGCGTAGCCTTTCCGTTCTTCGTTGTGCTGTATTCGCGGTTGCCGTACTGGTCCTGCGTATAGACCACCGTGCCCTTGTCCATCAGCATGTCGGCGATCTCCACGGCGATATCGACCCATCCTCCGCCGTTGCCGCGCAGATCGAGGACGAACTTCTCCGCGCCGTCCTTCTCTATCCTTTCGACGGCTGTCCTGAATTCGGAGGAAGTCGAATCGACGATCGAAGAGATGTAGATATAGCCTGTCGTCTCGTCGAGCATCGACCAGCTGACCGACAGGTTATGAACGTAAGAGCGTATGAACGTCAGGTCGAAGATCCTGTCGCCGCGCATGAACGTGATAGTGACAGAGGTCCCCTTCTCGCCGCGCACGCGCGCCGCGCAGAGCTCGAGATCCCCGCCCGCGTATTCCACACCGTCCACGGCGAGTATGACGTCGTCCTCCTGAACGTCCTGCATGCTCGCGGGACTGTCGGGGATGACGGAGACGATGTATATACGATCGTTATCATCGACGCTGAGGACCATGCCGACGCCCTCGTAGTCGCCGTTAAGGCTCGATATGAGCGTCGAATACTCCTCGGCGCTGTAATACCCGGAGTAGATATCGTCGAGGCTGGCGAACATGCCGTCGATCACGCCCCGGTCGAGGGTCTCCTCCGATACGGGAACGTAGTAATGCTGCATTATGTACTTCTTGATGGTATCCGCTTTGCCGAAAGTGTTCAGCAGATACTGATAATCGTCGTACTGCGCCCTGCTGAGCGTCACGACGCTGCCCATCCCGACCTTTTCGAGTATCCCGGAGCCCTCGAGGACGATGCCCCCGATGACGCCGACGATCAGAAATATGACAGCTATGAACACGAGAAGTCCTTTTTTGACCTTGACCATCTGAAACCTACCGTTCCTTGATATCCTGAGCCGGGCGCATGTCCCGTATTATCAGCTGGAGCCTCCTGCGGCCTCCGAATTCGTTCACGGACAGCTCGGCCGCGAGGTCCGCGCACGTCCCCTCCCCGAGCAGCGCCGCGTATTCGGCCGCGCGGGAGAACAGTATGCACGACAGCTGCGCGCCGTCTCCGCAGACCGCGGTGAACCTGACGTGCTGTGAGTCCGCTCCCATATATACAGCCGAACGGATCCTTACGCCGGGGATGCAGAAGAGCGGACGGGGATTCCCCTCGCCGAACGGCTCGAGCCTTTCCAGCTGCCTCGCGAACTCGATCGTCCTCTCCTGAGGCTCGAGTATCTTTTCGAGATAAAGCTTTTCCGTCAGCAGATCCGGATCCGAGGCGAGCTCCGAAGAGACGGCCTCCTGCATGCGCTCGCGCAGCGCGGGAAGGTTCTTCTCCTCCATCGAGAATCCGCACGCGCCGGCGTGGCCGCCGAAGCGCAGGAAAAGCTCGCTGTTGTTCTTCATTATCGTGTGCAGGTTTATGCCGGGTATGCATCTTCCGGTGCCCTTGAGGGTCCCGTCGCCGCACGGCGTAAGGACGAACACCGGTCTGTACAGCATCTCCTTGAGGTTGCCCGCGACTATGCCCGTGACGCCCTCGTGAGCGCCCGGAGCGAGTATGACGGGGAACAGTTCGCCGCATTCGCCGCCCGCGAGAGCCTCCCTGCAGATCTCTCCGGCCTTCTCCTGCTCGGCCCTTCTGTCCCTGTTGCTCTCGATCATCGCCGAAGCGAGCCTTCTGAGCTCGGCCTCGTCGGTGTTCACGCCGGAAAGGAGCTCGACCACCTGGTCGGCGGAGCTCATCCTTCCCATCGCGTTTATGTGCGGCGCGATGATATACGCGACGTTCTCGCTGCTCACGGTCTTACCGGACAGCCCGAGCATCTCCGCGAGTATCGCGATGCCCGGACGCTCCATCGAATTGAGTTTGGCGAGACCGTATTTTACGAGCGTCCTGTTCTCTCCGAGCAGCGGGACCACGTCCGCGACCGTGGAGATCGCGACGAGATCAAGGAGACTGCCCAGCTTCGCCTTGTCGAAACGGCCGTCTCCCCTCTCCGCGCATATGCGCTGGATCGCCTGAGCGACCTTGAAGGCCACGCCGCAGCCCGAGAGGTTCCTGAACGGATAATCGGAATCGGCTCCGTGCGGATTGATCCTGAGGCAGTCCGGGAGCTCTCCCTCCTTTATGTTGTGGTGATCGGTGACGATCACGTCTATGCCGAGAGCTTTCGCGTGCGCGACCTCGGCCTTCGAGGTGATGCCGCAGTCTACCGTGACGATGAGCTGCGGACGCATGCGCTCGTTTATATCGTTGATGGCCGTCACGTTCAGCCCGTAGCCGTCGCTGAACCTCGACGGTATGTAGTATCTCACGTTGCCGGAGAAGCGGCGGAACACCGAGTAAAGCAGCGCCGTCGCGGTGACGCCGTCGGCGTCGTAATCCCCGTATACGCATACGCAGCCTCCGCCGTCCAGGACGGCGAGTATCCTCTCTGCGGCGGCCCTGACTCCGTTCAGGAGGAACGGGTCGAACGTGTTCTTCGGATGATCGGAGAAGAAATCCTCCATTTCGGCGTCCGGAACGCCCCTGCGGCGGAGCATCGAAATAATAGCAACAGGGACCCCTTCGGGTCCCTTTAAGGGTTCGTGTTCGGTTTCAGCGACTATCCACTTTGCCATTTGCTATCTTCTGACGCTCGCGGAGACGTATTCGAGAGGATTCTTGTACACTCCGTTGAGGCGCACCTCGAAATGCAGGTGATTGCCGGTCGACATACCGGTGGAGCCGACCTTCGCTATCGTCTGCCCGCGCGTCACTATATCGCCCTTCGATACGAGCAGCTTGCTCGAGTGAGCGTAGAGCGTTACGATGCCGCCTCCGTGGTCGATCATGACCATATATCCGTAGCTGTTGTTCCAGCCCGCGGTTATGACCGTGCCGGCGTTTGCCGCCAGTATGTTCGTGCCGCCGGCCGCGGCTATGTCGATGCCCGTATGCATCTTGTTGACCTTAAGTATCGGATGGATCCTGTATCCGAACGGGGACGATACTGTCGTGCTGGCAGCCGCCGGCCAGAGCATGCTTCCGCCAACGTATTCGCCCGCGCTCTGCAACTTGAGGATCTTCGCCGTGAGCTCGCTCGCCTCCTTGTTGAGGGCGTCGATCTGAGCCTCGAGCTCCTTGTTGTCCTTGTCGACCTCTTTCTTCTTCGCCGCCACGGCGTTCTTGTCGGCCGCGAGAGCGTCCTGCTTCTCCTTTTCCAGCGCCTGCTGGGATTCGAGCTTGTCCTTCAGCGCGACGAGCTGCTTTCTCTTGCCGTCGATAACGTCGTAGTTGGCCTGCAGCTGCGCGAGCAGCTCCGTATCGCTGTCGTAGATGCGCTGGACCATGTCCATGTTCGTCATGGCCTCGGATATCGTCGAGGAGCCGAGGAGCACGGAGAGCATACCTATATCCCCGCTCTTGTACATCGCCCTGAGCCTCTCGTTGAGGTCTTCGTTCTGAGAATCGACGTCGGCCTGGGCCTCGTCGAGCTCGGCGAGCACCTGGGTTATCTCGGTCTTGGTCTCGTTGATGTCCCCCTGCAGCGCGTTTATCTCGACCTCGGCCTCGTATATCTTGTTGTCGAGAGCCTTTATCTCCGACGCGAGCGCGGATGACTCCCTCTTTCCTTCCTTGAGCTGGTTCGTGGCGTCGTCTATCTGGTCGTGCACGTCCGTGAGCTGGTTCCTGTACTCCTTCTCGTCGTCTCCGACGGCGGAAGCGTACGGCGTGAAGGCCAGCGCGATGAGCGCCGCGAGCGCTAATGCCAGTCTCCTTTTTGCCCTGTCGTTCTTCATGATCCCCTGATCCCCTTTATATCACGCCTTGAGGAACTTCCTCATCGATATGATCGAACCGAAGGCGCCGATGCTCGCTCCGAGCGCGGCGAATATCCACGCGAGATTTATGAGCATGAACTCCGGGCTCACCATCTCCATCGTCATCAGCGCCGCGACCTGCGAGCCGTAGGTCGCCACGAATTCCCTGTAGACGAAGAACGTTACGCCGAGGGCTATGAGCGCCGAGATGCAGCCTATGAGTATGCCCTGCAGCAGCAGCGGTCCGCGTATGAACCAGTTCGTCGCGCCGACGTTCTTCATTATCCTGATCTCGGCCTCGCGCGACATGACGGTGAGCTTGATGGTATTCGAGACTACGACGACGGAAACTATTATGAGGAACGCGATTATTATGAGCGCGCCCTTCTGCAGCACGTCCGTCACGTCGAGTATCTTGCTTATCTCGGACTGATAGTACCTGACGTCCTCTATGCCGCTGAAATTGCGGCAGATCTCCGCGACGAGCTCGCCGTCCTGGATGTCGGAGAGCTTTACGCGCAGGGAATTCGGCAGAGGATTCGTCGTGAGACCGTCGAGGAGATAGGCGTTGCTCCCGAAGCGCTGCCTGAACTCCGCCATGGCCTGATCCTTGCTTATGAACTGCACGTCCGCGACCTGATCCATGGACGTGAGGCTCTTGCTTATTATCGCGGCGTCCTCCTCCGTCGTCTCGTCGAGGAGGAACACCTCTATGGTGTCGAACTGGTTCTTTACGCCCTCCGTCGCCATGTTGACGTTCACGGTGAGCAGGAAGAACAGCCCGAGTATGAGGAGCATCGCCGTGATCGAGAAGACCGACGCGACCGTCATGACCTTGCTCCTGAACAGCGATACGAACGACTCCCTTATCGTATATCTGAGGCCCCTGAACATTACGCGAGGCCTCCCTTCGAGTCGCCGGTTATCCGACCGGCCTCTATGGTGACGGCTCTCTTGTTCATCCTGTTGACTATGTCTATCGCGTGGGTGACCATCACCACGGTGGTCCCCCTGCGGTTTATGAGATCGAGGAGCTTCATTATCTCCCAGGCCGTCTCCGGGTCGAGATTTCCCGTCGGCTCGTCGGCTATGAGCACCTGGGGCCCGTTGATAACGGCGCGCGCGATGGCGACGCGCTGCTGCTCGCCCATGGAGAGCTCGTGCGGGAAGTTCTTGGCCTTGTCGCTTATGCCCATCACCGATAGGATCTGCGGCACCTGGCGCTTTATCGTGCGCCTCGGGCTGCGGACGACCTCCATGGCGAAGGCCACGTTCTCGTATACGGTCTTGTTCGGAAGCAGACGGAAATTCTGGAAGACCATCCCGATGCTGCGGCGCAGATCCGGGATCTCCCTGTTCGACATCCTGACGACGTCCTTGTCGCCGACGTATATATGCCCTTCATCGGCTTTGAGCTCTCGCGATATGAGCTTGATGAAGGTCGATTTTCCGGATCCCGACGGACCTACTATAAAGACGAACTCGCCCTTGTCGATGCTGAGCGTGACGTCCTTAAGGCCGACGTGGTTTCCGTACATTTTTGTTACGTTTTCAAAACGGATCACAGATATACCCCTTGTCCATGTATCGTTACCTCAAGAAAGTATACCATATATTTAGTATTAGTAAAACATTTTTATAAGCATATCTTGGGTCTTCCCGAGGATCCCGGCGGCCTGCGGCAGCCTCGAGGGGAGCTGGCAGTCGTATTCCGCCCTGTACATGAGATCATACGGGACTGAAGGCACGCTGAAATACCCGGAGGTCCCCAGGAATCTCGACAGTTCCTTTTCGTGGACTCCCCCGTTCATCTTGTTGACGATGAGGACCGCGTCCGGGAGGCTCGCCCTCACCCTGCCGAGGAAGTCCGCGGCTGCGAAGAGCTTCGTTGGCATCGGGTCTATGACGACAGCGCACGCGTCCGCGTCGGCCATGAGATCCATGGATATATCCTCGCCGAGCCCGGAACAGTCGAATATGCTGACCCTTCCGCCTCCGAAGGCAAAGAGCCGGAACAGTTCCGAAGCGCTCAGTGGCGCGGCGTCTTCGGGGCGGCGCGCGATCCAGTTTATGCCCTCGTCCTCGTTCGCCGCGTCCGGGATGCGCTGCTTGGCGCGGAGTCTGGCGAAGCAGTCGCAGAAGCCCGCCGCGAAGCGTTTTTCCATGCCCATCGCCTCGTAGAAATACGGCCTAGCGGTCTCTATAACGGCGGCGTCCGATCCCGCCGAAGCGAGCAGACCGCATATGAAGCTGCAGCCTGCCTGGGGCGCGGCGCCGCGGACGACTATCCTCTTTACGTGCTTTTTCCGCCCTTCGGGGCGCGAGCGGAGCGGATATCTGAAAAGTTCACTCATGCGCGCATCTTATCACGGCAGGAAGAAATTGTCAATATTTGCCAGCCGCGGACGTCTTCGCGAAAAAAAGATCCGGCGCCGTCGCTGAGCGCGGCTCCGGATCTTACGGTCATGCGTCCCTACTTTACGAGCTTTTCCGCCGCCTGCACGATCTCCTTTTCCGTAAGACCGTACTTTTCGAGGAGCTCCGCGGGCT
>JAEEVI010000052.1 GCA_016287035.1 Bacillota bacterium | reverse complement strand
GGACGAGCTTGCAGGGCACCGGCCAGAGGTCGAAGTCCGCCGTACCGAAGCCTGTCGTCGTCGTGATCGAGACCGTCTGGAACAGCGAATAGCGCAGGGACTGCAGGAAGTCCGCGTATATGTTCCGGACCGTGAGCATAACGGCGATGAAGACGCTCGCGCAGGCTATGACCGCGAGATACATGCGAAGCTCTGGATCCTTTACGACTTTTTTTATCCCGCCGCTGAGCGCTGTCGCGTACAGCCCGAAATTGATGCCCGCGAGCAGCATGAACAGCGTTATCACCATCTCCACGGCGGCGCTGCCGAAGGCTCCGATGCTCGCGTTGTACGTCGAAAAGCCGCCGGTGCCGAGCGTCGCCATGCTGTGGTTGATCGCGTCGAAGGGCGACAGGCCCAGGAGCATGAGCGCCGCGAAGAGAGCGGCGGTAAGACCGAAATAGATGAGATACAGCTTTTTCGCGCCCTCGTTCACGGTGAACGACGATTTGTCCATGGTCGGACCGGTGGTCTCCGCGCGCATTATCTTCTGGCCGCCGATGCCGAGCTTGGGGAGCAGCGCTATGGTGAGGACAAGTACGCCCATGCCGCCGAGCCAGTGTGTGAGGCTGCGCCAGAACAAGCTGCCGTGGCTGAGCGATTCGACGTCTGTCAGGATCGTGCTTCCCGTCGTCGAGAATCCGGAAGCCGTCTCGAACACGGCGTCGACGTAGCTCGGGATATCGCCGTTTATGACGAAGGGGAGGGCCCCGGCCATCGACATGAGCACCCAGCTCGCGGCGACGATGAAGAATCCGTCGCGCATGCGCAGCTCGCTTATTCCCTTAGAAGGGCGTGTGATGAGAAATATCCCTGCGATGATCAGGGGGGCGGCGCACGCCGCGAATCCGACCGCCGAAGACCTCTCCGAATACGCGATCGAGACCGCGGCCGGAAGGAGCATCCCCGTTCCGCACAGCGCGAGTACCGCGCCGAGGACCTTCGATATCGCTTTATGATTCAGAAGCATGGCAGATACCCCGCTACAGGCTGAACAGCGACTCCAGCGCGGAGGCGCTCGAGAGCATCGAGAGCGTGATGACCCTGTCTCCGGGCTCTATCACGGTACGGCCGTTCGGGATCAGGACGTCCCTGCCTCTGCATACTGCGGCTATGAGCACGCCCTTGGGGATCTCCAGCTCGGAAAGGCTCGCCTCGGCTATGCGCATGCCTTTCTTTACCTGTATGTCGGAGAACGCGGCCTGTCCCTGGATTATCCTGAAGAACTCGCCTCCGGAACCTCCCTTGATGTATCTGAGCACGTCGGCGGTGCAGATATCGACCGGGTTGACTATCATGCTGACGCCGAGAGCGTCTGTTATCGAATCGTAGTTCCTGCGGCTTATCCTCGTGACGACGTCCCTGACGCCGCGCTTCTTCGCGCTGAGCGAGACGAGAAGGTTCTCCTCGTCGTAGCCTGTCGCCGCGATGAACGCGTCCATTCCGTCGAGATTCTCGTCCTGCAGCAGCGCCATGTCCGTGGCGTCTCCGCAGAGCACCATCGCCTTTTCGAGGTTCTGCGACAGATAGGCGCATCTTTCTTTGTCGCGCTCGATGATCTTTACCGCGATGCCCTTGTCGAGCAGCAGCCTCGCGAGAAAATAGCCGGTCTTGCCGCCGCCCGCTATCATGGCGCGGCGCAGCTGGGGCCTGCCCTCCTGGCTGCTGAGCTTTTCCGCCAGCGCCGCTACCTTGCCTCGCAGACCTATAACGTACAGCAGGTCGCCTTCCTCTATGATCGTGCATCCGGAGGGGATGCTTATCTTTCCGTCGCGCGAGATCGCGCCTATGAGCAGCCCGTCCAGAAGCTTCGCGGCGTTCCTTATCTCCATGCCGCGTATCTGCGGGACGGCGTCCGCGCTCACCTCCTGCACGGCGGCTCCTTCCACGATGAAGCCACCGCCCTTAAGGCTGTACTTCTGGGTGAGATACTTGCTTATCTCTTCCGCGCAGGCGAGATCGGGGTTCACTATGTGGTCTATGCCGAAGCAGCGCATAAGATCGTGCATCTGGTCGACGTGCTCGGGCGCGCGGACGCGCGCTATCGCGGCAGGGCAGCCGAGGTCCTTCGCGAACCTGCAGGCTATCATGTTGAGTTCGTCGCTCTCCACGCACGAGATGAATATGTCGCAGCCGTCGACGCGCAGATCCTTAAGGGCTCCGCGCTCCTTAACGTTGGCCGCGGCGGTGTACAGGTCGAGCCTGTCGCCCGCCTGGCGCAGCAGTTCTTCGTCGCTGTCTATGAGCGTGATCTTGTGTCCGCCTCCGAGCAGAGCCTCCGCGAGGCTCATCCCGAGCTTTCCGGCTCCCGCTATCGCGATCTTCATATGCACACCTCTCTTGTTTTGCGCGTCAGCGCTTTTGAAAATTATAACATAACAGCGTTTCTATATGATATAATTTTACGAATAAGGAGAGCATATGAGAAAACCCATAGCTGCTGTAGTCGGACGGCCGAACGTAGGCAAATCGACTTTTTTCAATAAAATAGTAGGGCGCAGGGTGTCGATCGTTGAGGACACGCCGGGCGTCACCAGGGACAGGATCATGGCGGAGGCCGAATGGTCCGGCTGCCGGTTCTACCTGATCGATACCGGAGGGATAGAGCCCCGGTCAAAGGAGCTGATCCCCGCGCAGATGCGGGCGCAGGCAGAGATAGCCATGGACATGGCGGACGTCATACTTTTCCTCGTCGACGGAAGGGCGGAGATCACCGCCGCCGACCGTGAGGTCGCGCAGCTCCTGCGCCGCAAGGGAAAGAACGTCATTCTCGTGGCGAACAAGATAGACGGTCATAAGACGCCGGATACCTTCTACGACCTTTACGAGCTCGGGCTCGGCGAGCCTTACGCGATATCCGCGGCGAACCAGCTCGGTCTCGGGGAGCTGCTCGACGCGATGCTGGCGCTGTTCCCGGAGAAGTGCACGGAGGAAGACGACGAGGACGACGTCAAGATCGCGATAATAGGCAAGCCGAACGTCGGAAAGTCATCGATCGTCAACGCCTTCATGGGGGAGGAGCGGGTGATCGTCAGCGACATCGCGGGCACCACGAGAGACTCGATAGACACTCCCTTCGAAAAGGACGGGACAAAATACGTCCTTATCGATACGGCGGGCATCCGCAGAAAGAACAAGGTAACGGACGACATAGAGAAATACAGCATCGTCCGCGCCGTCGCCGCGATAGAGCGCTGCGACGTGGCGCTGCTGGTGATCGACGCGCTCGAAGGAATAACCGAGCAGGACAAGAAGATCGCCGGCATCGCGCACGAGGCGGGCAAGGGCATCATAGTCGTCGTGAACAAGTGGGACCTCGTCGAAAAGGAGACGAACACGATGAGGGACTTCGAGCGGAACATAAGGCAGGAGCTCACCTTCATGAGCTACGCGCCGGTGCTCTTCACTTCGGCGCTCAAGGGCCAGCGGCTGGAAAAGCTCCTCGATACCGCGAAAGCCGTATCCGAGAGCAGGGCGATGCGCGTGTCCACGGGCCAGCTGAACAGCCTTATAGCGGACGCGGTGATGATGAACAATCCGCCCTCGGACAAGGGAAAGCGCCTCAAGATATACTACGCGGCGCAGATCGGCGTAAAGCCGCCGCTGTTCTCGTTCCAGGTGAACGACCGGGATCTGATGCACTTCTCGTACGCCAGATATCTGGAGAATAAGATCCGCGAGGGCTACGGCTTCGCGGGCACTTCGATAAAGTTCGTGTTCAGGGAAAAGGGCGAAAAAGATGATTAAATTTGCGATATGCGTCATAGCGGCGTATCTCCTCGGGAGCATCTCGCCGTCGATAATAATAGGGCGTCTGCGCGGGGACGATATAAGGAGCCACGGCAGCGGCAACGCCGGAACGACTAACGTTCTGAGAAATTACGGAAAGAAGGCGGCGGCCGTGACGCTGCTGGTCGACGTCCTCAAGGGCACGGCGGCGGCCGTCCTTGGATCGGCCATAGGAGGAGGCAAGTGCGGTTACGCCTGCGCGCTCGCGGTGCTGCTCGGCCACATATTCCCGGTATTCTTCGGATTCAAGGGCGGAAAGGGCGTCGCGACGGCCTTCGGCGCGCTTCTGGGCGTGAGCCCGTGGATAGCGCTCGCGGCTCTTGCCGTGTTCGTATGCGTATGCGCCGTCAGCCGCTACGTTTCGCTGTCGAGCATATGCGCGGCCGCTTCCGCGCCGCTCGCTTCGCTGGTGTTCGCTCACGGAGCGTTCTTTTACGTCGTCGCAATGGCCGCGGTCATAATAATAAAGCACAGGACCAACATATCCCGCCTGTTCGCCGGCACGGAGAACAAGCTCAAGTTCTGACGGAGGGAAACAATGGGTAAAAATATAGCATTTATAGGCGCGGGCAGCTGGGGAACGGCTCTTGCCGTCCACCTCGCCACCAAGGACTGCGAGTGCCGCATGTGGGACGCCGACGCGGCCCATCTCGCTTCGCTGCGCGACAACAGGGAGAACCTCAAGTATCTTCCCGGCGTAAAGCTTCCGGACGCGATACATATATGCATGGAGGAGCCCGAGATATTCGAGGGCGCGGACGTTGTTGTCTTCTCGGTCCCGGCGCAGCACTTCGCCTCCGCGTTCGAAAAGGCTCTCGGATATCTGCCCAAGGACGCTGTGATCGTGAACGTCGCGAAGGGTATAGACCAGAAGACGCTCCGCCGCATGTCGGAGATAGCGTTCGACATAAAGCCAGACGCGAGATACGTCGTCCTTTCGGGTCCCTCTCACGCGGAGGAGGTCATCGTCGGCCTTCCGACGGTGGTAGCCGTCGCCGCGCGCGAGCGCGCGCTCGCGGAGCAGATCCAGGAGATATTCATGGACGAGAGGCTCAGGATATACACGAACGACGATATAATCGGCGTCGAGCTCGGAGGTTCGCTCAAGAACATAATAGCGCTCGG
Organism: Bacillota bacterium; assembly: GCA_016287035.1. Lineage (GTDB taxonomy): Bacteria > Bacillota > Clostridia > Peptostreptococcales > Anaerovoracaceae > UBA1764. The sequence goes on along the minus strand of JAEEVI010000052.1, from coordinate 5,536 downwards.
CGCAGGCATATCCGACGGTCTCGGCTACGGCGACAACGCCAAGGCCGCCCTCATGACCAGAGGCATCACCGAGATGAGGCGCATGGGCATAAAGCTCGGCGCGGACCCCAAGACGTTCTCGGGGCTCTCCGGCGTGGGAGACCTCATCGTCACGTGCTGCAGCATGCATTCCCGCAACAGGCGCTGCGGCATACTCATCGGGCAGGGCATGGATCCCCGGCAGGCCGTCAAAGAGGTCGGCATGGTCGTCGAAGGCATCTACACGGCCGATTCCGCGTACAGGCTCGCTCAGAAGATCGGGATAGAGATGCCCATAACGGAAGCTATTTACAACACTATCAACGGAAAGATATCGGCAAAGGACGCCGTCGCTCAGTTAATGGGCAGGAGCAGGCGCCACGAGAACGATATCATCATTTAGACGATGGCGCGGACCGGCAACAGGACCTACAACATAGTGACGTTCGGCTGCCAGATGAACGAGCGCGATTCGGAGACGCTCGCGGGCATGCTCGAGGAGCTCGGCTACGAGCAGACAGACGACAGGCTCGCGGCATCCGTCGTCGTGCTGAACACCTGCAGCGTGAGGGAAAACGCCGACAAGCGCTTTTTCGGCGTGCTCGGGCAGCTCAAGCACAGCAGGGAGGAGGATCCGGACAAGATCGTCGCGGTCTGCGGCTGCATGATGCAGCAGCAGAGCGTCATAGACAAGCTCAAGAGCAAGTATCCGTGGGTAGACCTCATATTCGGCACGCATAACATCGGCGAGTTTCCGAGGCTTTTCGCGAACGTGCGCGACGAGCGCAGAAAGATCACCGAGATCTGGGAGGGGAGCGACACGATCCCCGAAGGGCTCCCCGCGAAGCGCATGTACAGCTTCAAGTCGTACGTGAGCATAATGCAGGGCTGCAACAATTTCTGCTCGTACTGCATCGTGCCGTATACGAGGGGCAGGGAGCGCAGCAGGTCTCCCGAGGCGATACTCGAAGAGATCCGCGGTCTCGCCGCCGGCGGCTGCAAAGAGGTGACGCTGCTCGGTCAGAACGTGAACTCCTACGCGGGAGGCGTGAGCTTTGCTCAGCTGATCCGCATGATAGACGAAATAGACGGCATCGAGCGCATACGCTTCATGACGTCGCATCCGAAGGACCTCTCCGACGAGCTGATCGGGTGCTTCAGGGACTGCAGGCATCTTTGCCGCTGCTTCCACCTTCCGGTCCAGTCCGGAAGCGACAGGGTCCTTGCGGATATGAACAGAAAATACACCAGAGAAAGGTATCTGGAGAGGGTCGCCGCGCTGCGTGAAGCGTGCCCCGATATAGCCATAACGACTGACATAATAGTCGGCTTCCCCGGCGAGACCGAGGAGGACTTTCAGGATACGCTCGATCTCGTAAGGCGCGTACGTTACGATTCGGCCTTTACGTTCCTCTATTCCGTGAGAGGCGGAACGCCGGCCGCGGAGAGGAAGGACCAGGTCCCCGAAGAGATAAAGCACGACCGCTTCAACAGGCTCATCGCGGAGATACACGCCATCCAGGAAGAGATCGGAAAGAGCTATCAGGACAAGGTCCTGCCGGTCCTCATAGAAGGGCCGAGCAAGACGGATCCCGCCATGATGACGGGACGCACGGAGAGCCTCAAGACGGTCGATCTTCCGGCATGCGAAACGCTCGTCGGAAAGATCGTGCCCGTAAGGATAGTAAAAGCCCAGACTTTCAGCCTCTACGGCGAGCTCGCCGCGGACCGGGGCTGATCAGGAGCATCAGATGGTAGAAGATCCTTATAAAGTCCTGGGGATATTCCCGGACGCTACAGAGGAGCAGATAAGAACAGCTTTCCATAAGAAGGCCAAGGAGTTCCACCCCGATCTTCACCCCGGCGACAGGAATGCCGAGGAGAAGTTCAAGGAGGTCAACGAGGCCTACGATATGCTGTGCAATCCGCATAAATACAAGTCGTTCGCGCAGCAGAGCAGCCCGTATTTCGGAGGCCGGCAGGGCCAGACGGAATACGACCGCTATCAGCAGAGGACGGGCGGGGACTGGTCGACGCAGTATTACGGCTTCGACGATTTCTTCAACATGTTCTTCGGCGCGGCCGCGCAGCAGAACTTCAGGACGGCGCCGTACCACATGCCCGGCGACAGCCCGGAGATAGATTACGCGATCGACGCTATAAACAGCAGGATGTTCCGCCAGGCCATAACGAGGCTCGAGACGGTCGAGCAGGAGCGCAGGACAGACAGGTGGTACTACGTCTGCGCAGTCGCGCACTACGGCGCCGGCGACGCCGCGGAGGCGACCGCGAACATACGCAGAGCCATGGAGATCGATTCCTCCAACAGCGTGTACCATACGCTGTTCCAGCAGTACAGCAGCACGCAGTACAGGGCGTACAGCGACAACAGGGCGTATTCCCGGCAGACGCAGCAGAACAGGAGGCATTATCCTCAGGCGAACCCCGTCATGGCCGTGCTGCGGCTCTTCATGATAATGATGCTGCTGAACTTCCTCTTCGGAGGGCTCGGCGGCTGCATGTTCTTCTTCATTTAAAGCGAAAGCCCCGCAAGCTCGCGGGGCTGTTTTTTTATTTGCGGCCGGCGCTCCTGCGGGAGCGCTTCTTTTTTCCGGAGAAATTACATGAGCAGGTATCCCCAGTAAGGGAACCGGAGCAGGGTGCTCATTATGAAGTCCGCCGTATAGTAGATCGGTATGCTTATGACCCTTGACGGTATGCGGAACATGATCAGCAGAAGGAGTATGAGCATGCCGTTGCGGTAGACGAAATCGTAGATCGCCGTGGAGCGCAGGTCGAACAGGTCCGCTACGACGCCGAAGCCGTCGAGAGGCGGAACGGGCAGCAGGTTGAAGAACATGAGCGTGAGGTTTATCCAGACGACGTACATGCAGATGCTCGCCGCTATGCGGAGCGCGCTGTTGGTGAACAGAGTCTCGAGGCCGGCGAGCGCGAAGAGGCGCACTATAACGGAAAACACGACCGCCGCGGCGAGGTTCATCGTTACGCCCGCCAGGCCGACGATTATGCTGTCGCGCCTCGTGTGCCTGAAGTTCTGCGGGTTTATCACGACCGGTTTTCCCCAGCCGAAGCGTATGAAGATGAGGCAGAACAGCCCGAGAGGATCGAAATGGTCTCTTGGATCGAGCGATACGCGGCCCATGTACAGCGGCGTCGGATCTCCGCAGAGGACGGCGGCCTTGGCGTGCGCGAACTCGTGCAGCGATACGCCGATAACGATCCCCGGGAGCATGCAGGCTATCCCTATGCACCAGTCGACCATCCCCTTGACGCCGCCCGTGATCAGGTTCTCGAGCGGTCCGAAGGCGATCAGTATGAGCAGGAGTATCAGATACGGTCTGTTCAGAAATCTCTTCATCCGGGTCCTTTCTAAAAACAACGTTAATTATAGCATTTGCGGGCATCTTGTAACAAGGTGTTTTAAATGTTAAACTGACCTGTATGGTTTTTTCGTCAGCGATGAGCTCTGTATACGAATCTATGCCGACGGTTCTTTCCGTCATCTACGCGCTGAATTTCATCATTTCTTTGGCGCTTATTTTCGTCGACCGCAAAAAGCCCGCTGTCTCAGTCATAGCGTGGATAATGGTCCTCTATCTGCTTCCGGGCTTCGGCATCCTGGCGTATTTCATGCTCTCCCAGAACATAACAAGGTATAAGATCTCCCGCCGCTCCCATTTCGAGCAGGCGAAGATAAACGAGGACCTCGGGACGCAGATGGACGACATGGCAAACGGGCGCTACGCGTTCGATCCGCCCGTCGCGGAAAAGTGGATGCCGCTGATCACGATGAACCAGAAATACGGCATGGCCCGCTTTACGCAGGAAAACTGCGTCGACGCGTTCTTTCAGGGCAAGGATAAATTCCGCCACCTGTTCGCGGACATATCCGCCGCGAAGAAATCGATCAATCTGGAATACTTCATAATAAAGCCGGACAAGCTCGGGCTGCAGCTGCTGGATCTTCTGACGAGGAAGGCTCGGGAGGGCGTCCAGGTGCGCCTCCTGCTCGACGCCGTGGGCTGCGCCGGGATAAAGAAGCGTCACATCCAGAAGCTCGAGGAGGCGGGAGGGCAGATAGCCTACTTTTTCCCGCAGAAATACATAAAGATAAACCTGAAGCTCAACTACAGGAACCACCGCAAGATAGTCGTGATCGACAATTCCGTCGGATACATCGGCGGCTACAACGTGGCGCTGGAATATATCGGAGTGTCTAGGAAATTCGCGGGATGGAGGGATACGCATCTTCGTATCAAGGGCAGCTGTGTCGAGGATCTCAACGAGAGGTTCATCCTCGACTGGCGCTTCGCGAGCGGCGAGACGATCGTCATCCCCCGCTCGGAATACAGGGACGACGACGGCGTCGGAAAGGCTGCCGTCCAGATAGTCTCCTGCGGGCCCGACAGCCCCGAGACCGAGATAAAGCTCGCGTACCTCAAGATGATAACAGGAGCGGAGAAGAGCGTATACATACAGACGCCTTACTTCGTGCCGGACGCCAGCATCTACGAGGCGGTAAAATCTGCGGCGCTCTCGGGCGTCGACGTGAGGATAATGATACCGAACAAGCCCGACCATCCGTTCGTCTACTGGGCGACGTACGCGAACGTCGGCTCGCTCCTCTCCAGCGGCGTAAAGGTCTATATATACGACAGGGGATTCCTGCACGCGAAGACGCTCGTCGTCGACGGCGAGGTGTCTTCCGTCGGTTCGGCGAACTTCGACATAAGGAGTTTTAAGCTGAGCTTTGAGACCAACGCGATAATATACAGCGATGAATTCGCGGGGAAGCTGCAGAGCGCGTTCAGGGCGGACATGTCGCTGTCGCGCGAGCTTACGAAGCTGAAATACGAGAGCCGCTCGCCCTGGATAAAGATAAAGGAATCTCTCGGAAGGCTCACCTCGGAGCTTCTTTAGAGGTTCTCCTCCACGAGCGCGACGTCGCTCTTGAGCGGAACGTAGTCGTCGCCTCTGTGCATGTATTCCTCACGGCCTTTTCCGGTTATCACGAGCACGGTCCCGGGCGCTGCCCCGCGGACCGCTCTTTTTACGCATTCCTCGCGGTCGACGACGATCACGTTCTCGCATCCGAGCTGTGTGAGCCTTTCGCTGACCTGGCGGCATATCTCTTCGGCGCTCTCGTTTCCGGGGTCCTCTTCGCAGACCCAGACGAGATCGGCCCACCTGCTGACAGCGACTGGCAGATCCTCGCGCCTCTGAAGGCCTTTCCCTCCGGGGCAGCCGAACAGCGCCTCGATCCTTCTCCCCGGATATTCCTTCTTAACGGAGGAGAACAGCTTCTCGAAGCTCAGCTTGCTGTGAGCGTAGTCCACTATGCAGGTGACGTTCCTTCCCGCGTTCTCGAAGACCTCCATGCGGCCCTTTACGCGGGCGTTTTTGAGGCCGGAAGCGACCAGCTCGAACGGAACGCCGAGGAGCGTGCATACGGCGCACGCCGCGAGCGCGTTCTCGACGTTGAACAACCCTGGCATCG
>JAEEVI010000051.1 GCA_016287035.1 Bacillota bacterium | reverse complement strand
TGTACGTGAGGCCGCACCTGTCGAAGACGCGCGAATAAGCGTCGTACATGTTCTTATACGATACGTCCAGACCGGCTTCGTCCCTGTCGAAGCTGTAGTTGTCCTTCATTATGAACTCCCTGCTGCGGATGAGCCCGAAGCGGGGGCGCGCCTCGTCCCTGTACTTGGTCTGTATCTGGTACAGGTTGACGGGCAGCTGCCTGTAGGAGCTTATGTTCTGCCTTACGATGTCGGTGAATACCTCTTCGTGCGTGGGTCCGAGACAGAAATCCCTGCCGTTGCGGTCCTTTAAGCGCCACATCTCCGGGCCGTACGCGGACCAGCGCCCCGACTCCTGCCAGAGCTCGGCGGGCTGCAGCGCGCTCATCTGGATCTCGCAGGCTCCCGCGTTGTCCATCTCCTCGCGCACGATCGCCTCGATCTTGCGCAGCGTCCTCGTGCCCATCGGCATGAAGCCGTAGACGCCCGAGACGAGCTTTCTTATGAAGCCCGCGCGGAGCAGCAGTATGTGGCTGGCGATCTCGGCCTCCGAGGGGACCTCGCGCATTGTGTAAAGGTACATTTTAGATGCTCTCATTTTCTATCCTTTCTCGCTTTCGAGTCGTTATCGCTCTATATCTGTCCGGCGGTCCTGCGCACCGTAGCGGACGCCATGGCGGCCATCCCGCCCTGAGCCGTTATCCCGAGCCCTTCCTGAGTGGTGGCCTTAATGCTGACCCTTTCGGGGCTTATTCCGAGAGCCTTCGCGCAGTTCTCGCGCATCTGCGCCGTGTACGGCGCCACCTTCGGTCTCTCGGCAATAAGTGTAGCATCGACGTTTATCAAAGTGAAGCCCGCGCCGCGCAGTATTTCGGCCGTTTTTTCGAGCAGGACGCTCCCGGGCATCCCCTCGAACGCCGGATCGCTGTCGGGAAAGAGCTTTCCGATGTCCCCGAGCGCGGCAGCCCCGAGGATCGCGTCGGCTATCGCGTGGCTGACGACGTCAGCGTCGCTGTGTCCGAGGAGCCCCATCTCAAAGGGCACGCGGACGCACGCGAGCATCAGCGGCCGCCCCGCGGCGAGCCTGTGAACGTCATATCCTGTTCCTGTCCTTATATCTTCCATCGCCGGCAGATCCTCCGGGGTCGTTATCTTTATGTTTGCGTAGTCGCCTTCCGCGATCGCGATCTCCGCATTGAGTCCGCAGGCCTGAACGTAATGCTCGACGACTCCCGCGTCGTCCGTGCCGGAAAAACCGTCCGACGCCGCGAACGCGTACGCGTCCCTCAGCAGACCGGCTCTGAAGCCCTGAGGCGTCTGGACTTCGTAAAGCGCGCTCCTGTCGAGCGTCCGCTCCTTCGTCCTTATAGTGCTCTTAGGTCTGACGCACGGCACAGCTCCGTCAGCCCGTTCGAGGCAGTCCAGGACGCCGCGTATGACGTCCTTCGAAACGAACGGCCTCGCCGCGTCGTGGACGAGCACGTACCCGGCGTCCGCCGGCACGGCGGCAAGCCCCGCCGCGATGCTGTCCTGACGCTCCCTGCCTCCCGTTACCACCGTTACTCGGTCGAGAAGACCGTAAGGCGCGAGGACCTGCCTGCACCTCTCGGCGTCGTCGCAAACGAGCACGATGTCGCGGATCTCCTCAAAATCACAAAAAGCCCTGATGGCTTTCACAAGCACCGGAGCGTCGTCGCAGATCATATATTGTTTTGGAAGCGGGCCGCCCATCCTTCTGGAAGAACCGGCGGCCGCTATTATCACCGCTGTCCTGCGCACGGCTGTCATATCGGCTTGGCGAAGATCATGCGCCCGGCGGACGTCTGTAGGACGCTCGTCACCGCGACGTTTATCGTATGGCCGATGTGCTGCCTGCCGTTCTCGACGACTATCATCGTGCCGTCGTCGAGGTACGCGACGCCCTGCCCTGATTCCTTACCTTCCTTTACGAGGTAGATCTGCATTTCCTCGCCGGGAAGGACCGCGGGCTTGAGCGTGTTCGCAAGCTCGTTCACGTTCAGGACGCCTACGCCCTGAATGGACGCCACCTTGTTGAGGTTGAAATCGTTCGTCACGACCATGCCGTCCATCAGCTGCGCGAGCTTGAGGAGCTTGACGTCCACTTCTGGGATATCCTCAAGGATCGCGTCCTTTTCGGTGTTATAGATCTCTATGCCGTATTCGCTCTGTATCCTGTTGAGGATATCGAGCCCTCTGCGGCCTCTGTTGCGCTTCAATCCGTCGGCCGAGTCCGCTATGTGACGGAGCTCGATCAGCACGAATTCGGGAATGACTATATCTCCCTCGATAAAGCCGGTCTTCATTATATCGGCTATGCGTCCGTCGATTATGACGCTCGTATCGAGGATCTTGGGTTTTGCGGGCCGGTTCTCGACCCTTGTCTTGCCTGCGGCTGCCCGGATGTTGGCGTTCAGAGCTATCGAAGGAAGGCCTCTGCGTATGTCGCGCGAGAGACGTCTTCCGAGGAAGGAACCGAAATAGCCAAAAAGAAGGTACAGGAGCACCGAGATGACCGTGTTGAGATATGTCGCCCTGAGGAACCCGATACCGTTAATAATGCTGGATATCAGGTAAGCGACGAACAGTCCCGTTACGAGTCCGAACGCGCCGAACAAGAGTTCCGGAGCGGGGATCGAAAAGACCGACTTTTCTATCTCGCCGGAGATGCGCCGTACCAGAGTATAGATCGTCCCATATAAATAAAAGAATATGATTCCGAATAAAAGAGCCGCTACGATGACCGCTGCTATCCTGCCCCCGGTCCCCAGGAAAGAGACCATCTGAGCAACGGACGGTTCGTTGAGAGCCCACGTTGACAATCCATACCCGAGCAGCACTCCGCATAAGCAAAACAGTATGCGGAATACTTTCTTAAGCATTGCTGCCTCCTATTAAGTTTTTAAAGATCTGTTAGATTATCTATATAAAAACCGGCGGCGGGCCTGGGGGATCAGACCGCCTGCTCGATCGTTTCCTGCGCCTCCGCTTCCGAGATCTCCCTTACGAGCACCATCTCGCTCGAAAGGATCTGCCGTGCGTTGGTGAGGAGCTTCTTCTCGCCCGCGGAGAGCTTCTTTACCCTCTCCGAGCGAAGGAGATTTCTTATTACCTCCGCGACCTGCCTGGGATCGCCCGTCTTGAGCTTTTCCGTATTGTCGCGCAGCCTTCTGTTCCAGTTGTCGTCCATCGGCGTGGAGTCGCCTCCGAGGACGCCGACGACGTCGTCCATCTCTTCCCTGCTGATTATAGCGCGGAGACCGGCCTTTTCGCTCCCGTTTACGGGGACCATGACCTGCATGCGGCCATACGGGATGTGGAGGATATAATAAGCCCTTGTCTCCCCAAGGACTTCCTTCTCCTCGATGCTCTCGATGACCCCTGCGCCATGCATCGGATATACTACTTTATCGCCGATGACAAACATTAGCCCTGCCTCCGACGGTATTATATCATCAAAGCGAAAAAATAGTCAACAGAAGAAATTACATTAGCACATGTGTCGCTATATGTCAACTATGTATTGCAGAGCTTCTGAAATATTTTTCACGCCGGCAAGGCGGATACCTTCGACGCGTCCCCTGAGCTTGTCCGCGCTGCGCGAAGGAAGGACGACCGAGGCGAACCCCATGCGCTTCGCTTCCTTTATAAGACGCTCAGCGTTCTGAACGGGACGGAGCTCCCCGGTTAGCCCTATCTCGCCGATCGCGAGCACGTCCTGCGGGACGGAGACCTTCTTTTCCTGCGACCATATGGCCATCGCGACGGCCAGGTCCGACGACGTGCCCTCCGGGCGGAAGCCGCCCACCACGTTGACGTACACGTCCCTGTTGAACAGCGCCAGGCCCGCCTTCCGCTCCAGGACGGCGATTATCATGTTGAGCCGCTGAGAGTCGATCCCGACGGAGCTGCGCCTCGCGAAGCCCACGTTCGTCGGCGCCGTCAGCGCCTGGATCTCCAGCAGCAGCGGGCGCGTCCCCTCGCACACCGCCGTGCAGACGGCGCCCTCCGCGCCGCTCTCGCGCCCCTCCAGGAAGCACGCGGAGACGTTCTCGATCTCCGCGAGGCCCTCCTCTCTCATCTCGAACGCGCCTATCTCGCTCGTCGTTCCGAAGCGGTTCTTGAGCGCGCGCAGTATGCGCAGGTCCGAGCTCCGCTCGCCGTTGAACTGGAGGACCGCGTCGACCATGTGCTCCACGATCTTCGGACCCGCGAGCTCGCCGCTCTTCGTGACGTGAGCGACGATGAAGATCGGAAGCCCGCCGGTCTTGCCCATGTTCATGAGCAGGTTGCCGCAGCCCCTGACCTGCGAAACGCTGCCGGCCGCCGATTCGAGCTCTCCGGTGTACATCGTCTGTATCGAGTCTATTATTAGCAGAGCAGGCTGAAGCCTCGCTGAAACCTCCATTATATTTTCCATGTTCGTCTCGGCGAGCAGGAAGAGGTCCTCGGGCAGCGGAAGACTGCCGTCAGCTCCGCGGCACACCCTGTCGGCGCGCAGCTTTATCTGCTCCTCGGATTCCTCGCCGGAAACGTAGAGCACGGGACCGACGGTCCTGGCTATATGCGCGGCCGCCTGTATTATTATCGTAGATTTCCCTATGCCGGGCTCGCCGGATATGAGCACGAGAGAACCCTTTACGAGCCCTCCGCCGAGGACCCTGTCCAGCTCTCCGATACCTGTATCTATCCTGCCGCTGTCCTGCGAGACGACATCCGAGACCGATACCGGTCTTGCCGGCGCGCGCCCTTCAGCGCCTGAGAACGACCTGCTGCGCGGATCCTTCACCGCTTCGGGGACCTTCTCCTCGACGAACGAGTTCCACGCGCCGCATACGCACTGGCCCATCCACTTCGGGCTCTCGTATCCGCATTCCTGACAAACGAAAACTGTCTTTGCTTTCTTCATTTCGACCTCCGGGGCATTGCAAGAAGATTTTACGATATGTCGGGACTTCTTTCAAGCGCGGCAAAAATCGGCTATAATCAAAGCGTCATATATTCACAGGCGTTATACCGAAATGGAAAACATCGCTTCGACGGCTGCGCAGTCTGTGCTGCAGCTCGTCATATTCATGATCGCGGGAGCGCTCGCGGCAAAGTCGGGCGTGCTCGACGGGAACGGCACGGAAAAGCTGTCGTCGCTCATCATGAAGATACTTCTTCCGATGTGCGCGCTGGCGGCGTATCTGCGCGACTACGATCCCTCGAAGAACTTCGGGCTGTTCTACAACATCGGAGCAGGCTTCGCCGTGTTCGCCGCGGCGGTGCTGCTGGGCTTCATACTCCTTAAAAGAAAGAATAACGAGAACTTCCGCATCGAGCTCCTCTGCGGAGCTCTTTCGAACTGCGGCTTCGTCGGGATACCCCTAACGAGCCTTCTTTTCGGAGCGGAAGGCGTCTTCTACATCACCGGATTCCTGTTCGCGACAGGCATCTGCTCGTGGGCGTTCGGCTATCTGATAATGTCCGGGCGCTTCGACAGAAGGATGATCGCGAAAGCGCTCCTCTCGAACAACATGATCGCCATATACCTGGGCATGATCCTCTACTTCTGCAGGATATCTCTTCCGGGGCCCGTCGCTTCGGCCGTCCGAGCCATGGGCGACTGCACGGCGCCGCTTTCGATGTTCATCGCCGGAGCCATGCTGACGAGGACCGTCTTCTCCGACCTGCTTAAAAAGCCCGGGCTCTACATATCCCTTGCCATAAAACTCGTCGCATCGCCGCTTATAATAATGGCCCTCGGCAAGCTGCTTGCCGTCCCCGACATCATCGGGCTGTCGGCGATGGTGGAGGCCGCCTGTCCGCCCGCCGCGATGCTGCTCGTCTTCGCGATCGAATTCGACCGCGATTCCGTGTATACGGCAGGTATAACGTCGCTCGGGACGGTCCTTTCGATGCTGACGATACCGCTGCTCGTCGCCCTCTGGTGACGCGGCGTACAACGAAAAAGCCCGCGGCCGGACATCCGGCTGCGGGCT